>NZ_AAWL01000032.1 GCF_000169155.1 Thermosinus carboxydivorans Nor1 | reverse complement strand
TTTTATCATAGCTTCTATCATAGAGCGGGCGGAAACACCAGTAATGTCGGTTACTACAGAAGCCAACTTAATATTTGCCCCTTCTAAAACTTTTTGTAGCCGATTTACTTCTCTCGAGCGTTCTTCTATGAGGCTCCGACGATATCTTACTAATTCCCGTAATTCCCTCTGCTCACGACTTGGAATATAACTGCCCTGCAGTAACCCATGCCGTAGTAACTCAGCTATCCACTCTGCATCTTTAACATCTGTCTTGCGTCCCGGAACTGCTTTTATGTGTTGTGCATTGACTACCAAAATCTCAATTCCCGTATGTTCTAAAAGATTGTAAATTGGTTTCCAGTAAACTCCCGTGCTTTCCATAGCTACATGACTACAGCCGTGACTTTGAAGCCAGCTTACTAATTCATGCAAGTCGTCCGTCATAGTGCCAAATGTTCGAATTTCTTTGTTGTCAGGTGTGATAACGCAGGCAACGATAATCTTCTTGTGAACATCCATACCACAACAGCGTTCATGGACAATGCGGATTACTTGTTTCATGAGAAGATCCCCTCTGCGGCCTTATTTTGCGACTGGTGCAGTAACCCTTGTACGAGTAATCTACTCCGCGTGCTTCCTAAATGTAGGAGCAACAATTTGTGGTGCACCAGGTAACTGGGGTTCAGTCTACCCTTCAGGCTCGAAGCACTAGCAAGCTATCGACCTCTCTTCGCCAGCCGCAAAAAAATTATTCTACATATGCACCTGGTTTTCATTCTTTGTTGGTGTCGTGCTAACGACATGGGGGGTCTACCCTGGAAAGTGGCAATCGGTAAGTGGAAAGTGGTAGCATGGCGGTACTTTCCATTGTTTGGGTTCCAATTATTGGCATGGATATCTTCGCGGTTTTCAATTATTTATGCCGTCTTACGACCGCGTCGATGGCTAAAACGTCTTTGAGCAGGTCCTCAAGCTGGTCGATATACAGCATGTTGGGGCCGTCGGAAAGGGCCTCTTCCGGATTGTCATGGACTTCCATGAACAAAGCGTCGATGCCGGCGGCCGTAGCTGCGCGGGCGAGGTGGGCGACAAACTCCCGCTGACCGCCGGAAGAAGTACCAGCCCCACCGGGCAGCTGCACGCTGTGGGTAGCGTCAAAGACAACGGGATAGCCCAGCGACCGCATGATGGGCAGGGCCCGCATGTCCACGACCAGGTTGTTGTAGCCGAAGCTGAAGCCGCGCTCGGTAAGGAGAATATTCTCATTACCCGCTTCGCGGATTTTGTCGACCACGTTCTTCATGTCCCGCGGCGCGAGAAACTGGCCTTTTTTCACGTTAATCACCCGGCCGGTCTGGGCCGCGCCGTAGACCAGGTCGGTCTGCCGGCACAAAAAAGCGGGAATCTGGAGGATATCCAGGACTTTGGCCGCTGCCGTCACCTGGGTAGTGCAGTGGATGTCGCTGAGCACCGGAACGCCCAGCGCTTGTTTGATGTTGGCCAGGATGGCCAGCCCTTCGTGCAGGCCAGGACCGCGGAAGGACTTGAACGACGAGCGGTTGGCTTTGTCGAAGGAAGCCTTGAAGATATAGGGGATGCCGAGGCGGTCGGCGATCTGTTTCACCGCCCGGCCGATGGCGAGCGTCCGCTCGGCGTCTTCAATGACACAGGGGCCGGCAATGAGCGCGATGGGGTTCTTCCCGCCAATGGTAATCGGTCCGACTTGGACTTGGTGCATAATCATCCCTCCGGTCTATACTTTCTACTTTCAACTTTCCATGTTTCTTTTTAACCGCAGAGAACACAGAGCGCGCGATATCCATCGCGCTTATTTTCTCCGCGTCCTACTCCGAAAACTCTACACCTGTTTTCATTCTTTGTTGGTGTCGTGCTAACGACATGGGGGGTCTACCCTGAAAACCGGTCAATTCATACGGTGAGTATTGGAACCACTGAGGACACAGAGAAAATTTTTAAAATTTAATTAAAAATCCAAAGTGCGATGTATATCGCACTCTCCGTGCGCTCCGCGGTTGAATAACAGTTTTCATGCTTTGTGATGCCAATTTATTGGCATGATTATCTCCGCGGTTTATCCCTCGATCCCGTTACCTCATACTTCATACCTCATACTTCATACCGTTGCTCCACTATCGCCCGTACTCGTTCCAGATCCTCCGGCGTGTCGACGCCGATGGACTTAAAATCGGTCTTGAGCACTTTAATCCGGTAGCCGTGTTCGAGGGCGCGGAGCTGTTCGAGCGATTCGGCCCGCTCGAGCGGCGTGGGCGGCAGGGCGGCGAAGGTGAGGAGAAAGTCGCGGCGGTAGGCGTAAATGCCGATATGCTTATATACGTTATAAGCCTCATGTTTAACGCGCGGGAAGGGAATGAGCGACCGGGAAAAATAAAGGGCATAGCCGTTTAGGTCGGTCACGACCTTTACGGCGCTAGGCAGATTGTATTCTTCCTCGTCCATCTCGGTCATCAAAGTGGCCATGGCCAAGTCCGGGGCGCCGTCGAAGGCGGCGGCCAGCTCGTCGATTACTTCCGGGGCAATTAATGGCTCATCTCCCTGGACGTTGACGATAACGTCCACGTCCGGGTACGCGCGGGCAACCTCGGCCAGCCGGTCGGTACCGGTAGGATGGTCGGGTGAGGTAAGCATAACCTGGCCGCCAAAGGCCTTAACGGCCTGGTAGATCAGTTCATGGTCGGTGGCGACCAGGACCGCCCGCGGCCGCTTGGCCCGGCAGGCCCGTTCATAAACATGCTGGATCATTGGTTTGCCGGCAATTTCGGCCAGCGCTTTGCCCGGCAGGCGGGTCGACGCATAACGCGTGGGGATTACGCACAAGATGTTCATCAGCTGGTCCCTCACTTTGCAGAGCTTTTTTCATGTCCTTAATCATTTAAAGCGGTATAACCACAAAGGACGCAAAGGGCTCGCGCGACTGTTGTCGCGCAATTCTTCAGCTTGCATTTGCCCTGTTTCAGCGCGGCGTATGCCGCGCCGTAAACCCTTCGCGTAACTTCGCGCACTACCCTGGAAAGTGGCAATCGGTAAGTGGAAAGTGGTAGCATGGGGGTACTTTCCATTGTTTGTGGTGCCAATTATTGGCATGGATATCTTCGCGGTTTCATTCCCCCTACCTCATACTTCATACTTCATACCTCATACTTCATACTTCATACCACCACTAGGCACGTTTTTCCTGTCGACGTGCCTTTCCTTGACCGCCCCGCCCGCCGCCACCTGGCGGATGAGCGCCATCAGCTCGTCCGCGCCGTCCAAGAATTTGACCTCAATGCCCAGGACGTAGACAGGCAGCGGCCGGTTGAAGTGAATAAACTCGGACGGAATTTTCACGGCGTCTTTTTCGGTGGTAACAAGGGCCCGGGCGCCCTTACCTACTGCTTTGTCCATGACGCATTGCATTTCGGCCATGGTATAGTCATGGTGGTCGGGAAAACGCACGGCATCGACCAATTCGGCGCCAATGGCGGCAATGGTTTGTTCAAACGACGACGGATTGCCGATGGCGGAAAAGGCGACCACTTTCTGGTCCCGAAGAGCGTCAAGGGGAATATCCGCCGTCGTCATGCCTTTGTACCAGTGTTCAATCTCGCGAAAATAACGAGGAATGTGGATACTCTCCACAATCAGGGCCTTATCGTTGTAGGCCACTAACGTATCGCGCACGGCGTCACGGGCGGTATCGGACGCCTGGTCGACTCTGGTCAACAGAAAGGCATGGGCCCGTTTCAGGTTGGCCAGCGGCTCGCGCAGCGTTCCCCGCGGCAACAGGTAGTTGTTGCCAAATCTATTAAGTGTATCAACCAGGACGATGTCCAGATCGCGCGCCAACTGCCAGTGCTGATAGCCGTCATCGAGGATGATGACCTCGGCGCCCAACTTTTTCACGGCGTATTCGCCGGTTACGGCCCGCTTTTTGCCAATGACTACCGGGATGCCCGGTAGGCTCTTGGCCAACAGATAAGCCTCGTCGCCCGCCTCAGCCGCCGTCATGTAGATTTTCTTGCCGTCTGATACCAGGCCGATTTTGCCTTTCCATGCCGCCCGGTAGCCGCGGTTGAGGATGACCACCCGGTAGCCCATGTCGCGGATGGCCGCTGCCAGCTTCTGGGCCGTCGGCGTTTTGCCGGTGCCGCCGACCGTAATATTGCCTAGACTGATTACTTTGCAGTCCAGTTTGTGCTGTTTAAGGATGCCCCATTGGTACAGGCCAAGTTTGATCGCCACCCCGGCGCTGTACAGATAGGAAAAAAGGCGCAATAAACCAAGCAGCAAAGCGGCCAGCAGGCCCTTTTTCCCGCCGTGTACCAATTGGTATAGGTATGTCTGTATCGCTTCGCGTTGCCGCATTGTCTATTCCGCCTTCTGTCTAGTTTCAGAGCTTGCCATGAGTTCCTTCAGATAGAGCACCGTCCGCTTGGCCGCGCCGCGGTTTTCTTCAACCACCGCCAGGGCGCCGGCGCTCATGGTTTTCCACACCTCTTTATCTTGCAGAATCCGTACCATTTCCTCACCCAGCTCGGCCCCATCCCGCACGGTCTGGCAGGCGCCGCGGCCGGACAGGAGGGCGTAAATTTCTTTAAAGTTAAACATATGGGGGCCGACCAATACGGGCTTGCCATGGGCGGCCGGTTCGAGAATGTTGTGTCCGCCCTTGGCCACCAGGCTGCCGCCGACGAAGACCAAATCGGCGATGCTGTAGATGCGGCCCAATTCGCCAATTGTATCGAGAATGACAATGTCATGGCCGGATTCGGTGGTCTGAGCCAAAGCGGTGCGCCGCCGCGCCGTAAAGCCGCGGCCCGCCGCTAGTCCAGCGATTTCCTCGGCCCGAGCAATGTCGCGCGGCGCCAGTACCAGCGCGGCTTCGGAGAAGACGCTGCGCACTTTGGCAAAGGCGGTAAGGACTTGTTCTTCCTCCCCTTTGTGGGTGCTGCCAGCCACCACGACCGGCCGGCGCCCGGCCAGGCCCAGCCGGACAAAGAGCTGCGCTTGTTCATCTGGGCTGACCGCGGTATAAGTCTGGTCATATTTAGTGTTGCCGGTAACGACGACCTTGTGCGGATCAGCGCCCAGACCAATAATATACTCGGCGTCAATGGCCGACTGCATGCAGAACCTGGCCACCGTCTGCAGCATGTCGCGCAGCACGCTGCCCAGGTAGGGGTAGCGCATAAAGCTCTTGTCGCTGATGCGGCCATTAACCATCATGACCTGGACGTTGTAGCGTCGGGCCGCCCGAAGGAAATTGGGCCATAACTCGGTTTCCACCGGCAGAAAGGCCCGCGGGCGGACAAGCCCCACCACCCGCTCCGATAGCAGCGGCAGGTCGAGCGGAAAATAGATATGGCCGTCCGCCTCCGGGATGATGCGTTTGGCCATGCTGTAGCCCGTCTCGGTAACAACCGAGATCAGCACCGGACAATCCGGCAGCTGGCGCCGGATTTCGTTCACAATGGGGCTGGCGGCAACAATTTCGCCTACCGACGCGGCATGCAGCCAAATACAGCCGCGCCCGGCCACCCGGGCGATTACATCGGCAGGTAAAAAACCGAGACTCTGGCGCAAGCGCTCGCCAAACCCGGCCGTTGTCAGCGCTCTCGCCAAAAACACCGGTGTTGCCAGTACGACCAGGACGATAGCCAGTAGATTATACAATAGCTGCATACTGGACTCCTCATGTTTCGAAATTATGTTTACTTTAGCAAAAGTGCAACCACGAAGATATTCATGACATAAATGTCACCACAAAACATGAAAACATTGAAGTTTAACCACGGAGATGATCATGCCAATAATTGGCACCACAAAGCATGAAAACCGATATTCAACCACAGAGGACACAGAGGCGCGATATTCATCGCGCTAAAGTTTAAAAAATATCCTCTCCGCGTCCTCTGTGGTTCCCTATATTTTCCAAATTGAAGTCACCGATTTTTCAGGGTAGACCCCCCATGTCGTTAGCACGACACCAACAAAGAATGAAAACAGGTGTAGAGTTTTCGGAGTAGGACACAAAGAACACTAGCGGTTCAAATCGTTACTCCGCAAACTGCACCCGGTAAAGCTTGCTGTACAAGCCGCCGGCAGCAATAAGTTCGTCATGGGTCCCCCGTTCGACGATGCGGCCTTTGTCCATGACCAGAATAAGGTCGGCCCGTTGGATGGTGGACAAACGGTGGGCAATAACAAAGGCGGTCCGCCCGACCATCAGCTTGTCCAGCGCCTCCTGAACGAGTTTTTCGCTTTCGGTATCCAGCGCCGACGTTGCCTCGTCCAGGATGAGCACCCGGGGGTCCTTAAGAATGGCCCGGGCAATCGCGATCCGCTGCCGCTGGCCGCCGGACAGTTTGGCCCCTCGCTCGCCGATCTGGGTTTCATAGCCGTGCGGCATGGCGGTGATAAAGCTGTGGGCATTGGCCGCTTTGGCGGCGGCGATGACTTCGTCTTCGGTGGCGTCTAGGCGGCCGTAGCGGATGTTTTCGTAGACCGTACCGTTGAACAGAATGGTCTCCTGCGGCACGATGCCAATCTGCTCGCGCAGCGATTTCAGGGTTACCGTTTTTATATCCGTCCCGTCAATTGTGATATGCCCGGCCGTGGGGTCATAAAACCGGGGAATAAGGTTGGCGATTGTTGTCTTGCCGGCGCCGCTCGGCCCGACAATGGCAACCATCTGACCGGGCTTGGCGGTGAAGGATACGTTGATCAGCGCCGGCTCGCCACTGGTGTATTCAAACGTCACGTTATGAAAGGCTACATGCCCTTTAATCGGCGGCAACTCCACGGCGCCGGGCATTTCTTTAATTTCCGGTTCGGTGTCCAGCACGTCGAAGATGCGCTGGGCGGCCGCCAGCGCCTTTTGGATGTTGGCATAGACGCGGCTGAGCCGTTTTACCGGGTTCGAGATGTTTACTACATAAATTAGGAACGCGATCAGAGCGCCGGCCGTCAAATCGCCGCTTATTACTTCGCGGCCGCCGTACCAAATAATGACCGTTACCCCAATGGCGGCCAGGAACTCGACCACCGGTGTCAGCATGCCTGATAGCTGGGCGGTTTTCATGTTGGCCCGAAAATTGTGGTAGTTTTCCCGTTCGAACCGGGCAATTTCGTAGTCTTCACGGACAAACGACTTGATAACCCGGATAGCGGAAATGGTCTCTTGCAGCACCGACGTGATGTCGGCGGCCCGCTCCTGCGTAATCCGGCTGGCATGGCGCAGCTTGCGGCCAAAGATGTTCATGGCCTGGGCCACCAGCGGCAGGGTGATAAAGGTGAGGAGCGACAGTTTCCAATCAAGCACGAACATGGCGCCCATGGAACCGATCAGCACCATCGCTTCGGTGACCAGATCGATTACGTTCTGGACCAGGGCATTTTGCAGGGCGGCCACGTCATTGGTGATGTAACTCATGATGGTGCCGGTCTGACGCCGCTCAAAGTAGGAAAGCGAAAGCCGCTGGAGGTGGCGGTACACCTTTTCGCGAATATCGTTTACCACCAGCTGGCCGATATAGGACATGAGGTAGGTTTGGCCGTAATAAAACACACCGCGCAGGAAAAACAGGACAACGATACCGGCGGCAATGAGGTTGAGAGTTACCATGTCTTTGGCCGCCAGCACCTTGTCGATTACGTCTTTGATAATCCAGGGCACGACCAGGTTGGACGCGGCGGCCAGAACCATGCAGAGGAGGGCCGCGGCCAACCGGGGCCAATAGGGCCGTACATAGTTTAACAGGCGCAAGTAAAGGGTCATTACTTTCCTCCCGTATTGTTTGCCGCCACTTCGAGGACGACGCGGGCCACCCGCTGCACGGCGCCCGCCTCCCCGAGTTTAGCGCGCACCTCGGTCAAATCACGCAGCATCTGGTCCCGCCGCGCGCCGCCCATAAGCAGGGCCAGGGCCTCGCGGGCCACGTTGTCTGGATTGGCGGCATCCTGTAAGAGCTCAGGCACCACCTGGCGCCCGGCAATGATGTTGGGCAGGCCGATATAGGGAATTTTAACCAGGAACTTCCCCAAAAAATAGGTAAGCGCCGCCACTTTATAAATAATTACCGTCGGCACGCCCATAAGGGCGGTTTCCAGCGTCGCCGTGCCCGAGGCGGCAATCGCCACCTGGGCGATATTCATTAAATCATAATTGCGGTCGGTGGTTAGTTTGACCGGCAATTTATAATTCCCGATTATATTTTGTAGCATTTCCCGGGAAATTGTCGAGGCGACAGGCAGAAAAAACTGGCAGTCGGCAATACGGGCCGCAATTTTTTCCCCAGCTGCCAGCATGACCGGCAGCAAATTGGCGATTTCCTGTTGGCGGCTGCCAGGCATCAGCAGCACCAGCGGCCGCTCGGGATCGGCACCGAAATAAGCGTAGGCCTCGTCTTTGGTCATTGACGGTTTGACCACGTCCAGCAGGGGATGGCCGACAAAGGTAACATTGGCCCCTGCCTCACGGTACACCTCGGCTTCGAAGGGAAAGATGGCCGCTACCCGCTCGACCACTTCGGCCACTTCTTTGGCCCGGCCCCGCCCCCAGGCCCAGGCCGAGGGACTGATGTAGGACACGACCGGGATGCCTTTAGCCTTGGCGATTTTCGCCAGGCGCATGTTGAAGCCAGGGTAATCAATCACGACCAGGACGTCGGGGCGCTCCCGCTCCATGTAATCGGCTAGAAAATCGCGCAATTTAAAGAGTTTGCGCAAGTTTTTCAGCACCTCGACCAGGCCAATGACGCCGAGGTCGGCAATGTCGTAGATAATGTCCACCCCTGCCGCCCGCATGGCTTGGCCGCCCATGCCGATTAGCTTGATATCCGGGCAAAGCGTTTTCAGGGCAGCGGCGAGACTGGCGCCATGCAGATCACCTGACGCCTCGCCAACCGACAGCATAACTTTGTACATGCCGTAAGGCCTCCTGTAAAAAGCGCTAGCGCGCTTTTTTAAGAAAACCGCAAAGGACGCAAAAAACGCAAAGGGCTACGCACGACAGTTGTCGCGCTTGAAATTTTTTTATATAGAACCACAGAGGACGTGGAGGAATTTAAATTATCTCATTATTATATTCTTCGCGTGATAGATATCACGCGCTCTGTGTCCTCCGTGGTTAAACTTCAATGTTTTCATGCTTTGTGGTACCGATTTATCGGCATGAATATCTTCGCGCACTTTGCGGTTGAATTCCCATATAACCAAAAACCTGCCGTCGCCGGGCGCGACGACAGGGCGTGCTGTGCTACATGGCCACAATGGTGATATTGTGCTGGTCAGCCAGGGCGACCACCCGCTCCCGGTCGACAACCAGCGTTTTGCCGGCCTCGATGACCAGGGCGGTCGCGCCGGCTTCGATCATGGCTTCCAAAGTGCCCACGCCGACGGCAGGCACGTCAAACCGCATGTCCTGGTTGGGTTTGGCCACTTTGGCGACGGTAACGCCGCCCCGTCCCAGGGCGCCGCCGCGGCGGATGCACGCGTCGGTGCCCTCGATCGCCTCGACGGCCATGACAGCCTTGTTTTTTACCACAACGGTCTGGCCGATGTCCAGGCCACCGATCTGGCGGGCCATGGCGTAACCGAACTCCATGTCGGCCCGCTCCGCCGGTGTCGGCTCCCGCTTGGTGAGCGTGCCGGGGGCCGGCATGAGCGACCGGATGAAGGCGGTTTGGTCGAGGACGCCGATGCCCTCGGCCGCCAGTTCCCGCACGAACGCCAGCATGATCGTGTCATCGCTGTTATCCTTCAACCCGGCGAGCAGCCGCTGGGCCCGCTCGTCCAGACGCACGGCGCCGCTGAACATGAGTTCTTTGGTCACCTTGCCCAGCATAGTGACTTCTTTGACGCCTTCGGCCTTCAGGGTATTAATTATTTTGCCCACTTCGCCGATTCCAATTGTATATAATTTGTCGGCAGCCGCCGCCAATTCGTCGTCAACGCCGCCAACTACGGCAACGGCAATCACGGTAAAGCCCATGCCGCGGGCGGCACGGGCGAATTCAACCGGCAGTCGGCCGACACCGGCCAAAAGACCTATTGTTTTCATCATATCACCTGAAGTATGAAGTATGAAGTATGAGGTATGAGGTATGAGGTTTTATAAATATCGGAACCGCAGAGATAATCATGCCAATAAATTGTCACCACAAAGCATGAAAACCGGAATGAACCGCGGAGCGCACGGAGAGTGCGATATACATCGCACTTGGGGTTTTAATTAATTTTAATAAAATTTTATCTCCGTGTCCTCTGCGGTTCCAATACTCACCGTGTGATGTTACCGGTTTTCAGGGTAGACCCCCATGTCGTTGACACGACACCAACAAAGAATGAAAACAGGTGTAGAGTTTTCGGAGTAGGACACGGAGGTTTTTTTAACTTTAGCGCGATGAATATCGCGCTCTCTGCGTCCTCCGTGGTTATATAATAATAGTTACGGCTATTCGCCTGTTTCCTTGCGGCCGCGGCAGATGCCCCGCTCGGCGTTGCGCAAAAACCGCAGCATATGCTCAACTTCCTCGCAGGCTTCCAGTTCCTGCTCCATGACGGCGATGGCCTGAGTCAGGCTCAGCCCGGAGCGATACAGGATTTTGTAGGCCTTCTTGAGGTTGCGCTTGGCTGTTTCACTCAGGCCGGCGCGGGCGATGCCCACGTTGTTGAGACCGCAAACTTTGGCCGGATGGCCGTCGACGATGACAAAGGGCGGCACGTCCTGCACCACTTTTGAGGCACCGCCCACCATGGCATTACGGCCGATTTTTACGAATTGATGCACACCGGCCAGTCCGCCGATCACCGCCCGATCTTCGACGATGACATGACCAGCGAGCGTCGCGGCGTTGGACATGATGACATTGTTGCCCACAATGCAGTTATGGGCCACATGGGTATAGGCCATGAGCAGACAATTAGAACCAATGCGGGTTTCTTCGCCTTCACCGGTGGCCCGGTTAACGGTGGCAAACTCCCGGATCTTGGTATTGTCGCCGATGAATACATAGCTCTTTTCGCCGCGGAATTTAAGGTCCTGCGGCTCCAGGCCAATCGATGCGCCCGGGTAAATAACGCAGTTTTTACCGATACTCGTCCACCCGTCAATGACGGCATGAGCGCCGATTTTCGTACCATCGCCGATCAGAACATTTTCGCCGATAACAGCATACGGCCCAATCTCCACGTCTTTACCGATGCGCGCGCCAGGGTGAATGACCGCTGTTTCGTGAATCTTGCGAATAGGTATTACAACCGTTTCCGGCTTCATCTGCATATCAACTCCTTATCCCTTAGCCTTGCTGCTAATATAATCCGACTCCTCAGTCGAAGTTTGCCGCGCCGAAAATTGCCAAAATCAAAAGGGATTTGGCATATACCAGTATTATTGCAGGATTTCACGTAAAATCGACTGATTATGTCCTGTTTTCACCTATTTTTGTGCGGAAGACAAGGCAAAGAGAAATTCGCCTTCGGCCACCAGTTGGTCGTCGACGAAAGCCTCGGCCCACACTTTGCCCATCGTCCCGCGGACTTTAACGATCTCCGCCACCATGCGCACTTGGTCGCCGGGTACAACGGGACGGCGGAACTTCACGCGATCCATACCGGCAAAAAACGCTAGTTTACCGCGGTATTCCTGGGGATAAAGCATAGCCACACCGCCAACCTGAGCCATTGCTTCCAGAAGCAGCACGCCGGGCATGACCGGTTGGCCGGGAAAATGGCCGTTAAAAAACGCTTCGTTGACCGTCACATTTTTGATGCCGACGGCCCGCTTCATCGGCTCCAATTCAATGATGCGGTCCACTAACAGAAAAGGATAACGGTGGGGGATCACCTGTTGAATCTCCGTTACAGACAACATTATAGCCAGCGCCTCCTCATCCCAATTGCCTTTTGGCATATATACTTGCAGAAAGTTGTTTGGCTAGCGCCGTGTTCAACGCGTGACCGGACTTGACGGCGATAACATGGCCGCGCACATTGCCGGCCAACGCCAGGTCGCCAATGATGTCGAGTATTTTGTGACGCACCAGTTCATCGCTGAACCTAAGCGGGGTGAGTATTTTATCATAATCATAGACGACTGCGTTCTCTAGACTGCCGCCAAGGGCCAAGCCCTTAGCTTTGAGGGCCTCCACTTCGTGCATGAAGCCGATGGTCCGGGCCGGCGCAATCTCTCGCACGAAAACTTCTGGCGTAATTTCGTAGTCGCCGAACTGGACGCCGATAAGAGGGTGCGGGTTGACGGAAGTAAAGGTAATCCGCAACCCGTCATAGGGTAAAATGGTGATAAATTTGTCCTGAGCACGCACCGCCAGCGCCTCGGTCACCGCCAAGGTCCGGCGCGGCGCATCCTGCCGACTGATGCCCGCTTCCTCGATTAAACGGACAAACGGCAGAGCGCTGCCGTCGGCTACCGGCGGCTCGACAGCAGTGATTTCTACTAAACAGTATCAACGCCCATCGCCGCAAAGGCGGCCAGCAAATGTTCGACGGTAAAGACCTTGGCCGGGCCGTCTTCCAGCGTAGTAGCCCGCATGGTGTTCGTCACATTATCGGCCCGGGCGGCTACCCGCGGCGCACCGGGAAGGTCGGTGCGGACGAACACGATGCCGGTGTCGACAGGGGCCGGACGCAAGGTAATGGTTACATCCTGGCCCGAATGAAGGCCAATGCCGGTATATGATACCGCTTTGGCAATGGTTGCTTGCTGCACGAAAAAAAATCCTCCTAAACTGCTAACTCAGATACATTCTATAAAATAATTTTCGCTTCTGCAAGTATATGCGTCTTTTTTTGTCAGGCAATGCGCTTGCCGGCCAGCGTTTGGGCGCCGGTATGCAGCTGGTACTCGATGAGCTGCTTGTACTGCTGTCCGATGTGCGACTCGGGATTAGCAAAGACCTTGGCTGGCGGGCCTTCCTCCACAATCCGCCCTTTGTCCATAAGGACGATACGGTCGGCCACATGCAGGGCGAAGGAGAGTTCGTGCGTGACGACAAGCATGGTGCTGGCGCGATAGCGCGCCAGTTCCTCCATGACTACCAACACTTCCCGCACCAAAATCGGGTCGAGCGATGCCGTCGGTTCGTCCCACAGCATGAGCTCGGGCTCATAGGCCAGCGCCCGGGCGATGCCCACCCGCTGCTGCTGGCCGCCGGACATTTCGCCTGGCTTGTGATGCTGATGGTTTTCCAGTCCGACTTTGCGCAGCGCTTCCCGCGCTTTTTCCTGTGCTGCCTCGCGCGGTACGCCGCTCATCACCAAGCCCAGCATGACGTTTTCCAGCGCCGTCAGCCGGCTGATGAGATTGAAGTGCTGAAAGACGAAGCCGATACGTTTACGCACGGCGCGCAGCTCATCAGGCGGCAGCGCGGTAATGTCAATGCCGCCGAAATAGATCGTTCCCCGGTCGGGCTCGACCAGGCGGTTGATGGTGCGGATGGTTGTCGACTTGCCGCAGCCTGACGGCCCCATGAGCACAACCGTTTCGCCTTTATTAACCTCGAGACTGAGATCGTTGACGGCAATCAAGTTGCCGAACTGTTTATACAGGTTTTGAATGGATAGCATGTCGGTTACCTCCTTTCTACCCAGGAAAAAGTGAATATAAAAACCGCAGAGGACGCGGAGAACGCAAAGGGTACGCCCGCGACTATTGTCGCGGAGAGTTATATGGTTTTATATAGAACTCTTTTCCCTCGCCGCGATGAATATCGCGCCTCTGTGTCCTCTGTGGTTAAACATTGGTTAGTTTCAATGTTTGTGGTGTCAACTTATTGGTACGGCTATCTTTATTGTTGGCTTATTTGAACTTCAGCTTCCGGCGGTTAAGTTTCTGCATGAGGCCCGGCCGGCCGCTCGGAATGACGATTTCCCGCATGATTTCGTCAAACGACAGGCCAAGCGCCTCGCCGGCCATTACTTCTTCCGTCGCAATAGGGCTGATTTTTTCCGCGTTGTTGGCCACAATCAGGCCAAGCAAGGCGCCCAGCGCCGGCACGCCGATCCAGGGCAGATACGGGATGCCGCCACCGGACAGGATAAACATCGCCGTCAGCAGCACCGCGCCCACGGCCATGCCGTACTGGCGTTCCGGCGCAGTAAAGGTGAGAGTAAAACGGCGCACTACTTTGCGCCAGCCGGTCGCCTCCACCTTGGCGGCCAGCCGCTTGCGGCGGATGGCCGCCATAATGGCGGTGTGATCCAGCACCAAAAACAGGATGGTGGCGATGATGGCGGCCATGCCGGCTAGCACGGCTTTCACCTGCTGCATGATCATCATGACTTCGCTGCGGGGATTTGGTTCAATAATCCCCAGCGCAGACGAATAGAGCGATACATTGCTGTGCCCTACAGCCTCGTGTACAATGGGCGTTACGGCGTCAATACTGATGTTGGCGGTTGTCAGGATTTGGATCCGCTGGCCGGGAATAACTTGGCCGTCGATGAATCTGTCCAGCAACTTAACCGAATGGCTAATTTCCTCGTCTTTGAGGTTAGGCGCCGCTTGCGCCAGATACTGGAGCTGGGCGGTGATAAGCGGCACGTTGAGCTGCTGCACCTGAGCCAGGCGGTTATTGACGTCAGCCAGGCTTTGCCGTGCCCCGTTTGCATCGAAGGTGCGCAGCGCCGCCACCGTGGTTTGGCCGCTCGTTACGATGCCGTCAATTGCCGTCTTGGCCCGGCGGGCGTCAGCCGCCACATTGTCCAAAGTGCCCAGCGTAGCCCGCAGGTTGTCCAGATTACGCTGGGCGGCCGCCAGATTGCTAACCGAAGCCGCCGCATCCGGGCTTATGAGCCGGACTACCTGCATGGTGTTTATAAGGCCGCCGATGGCCCGCGACGAGCTTTCGAGCTGGGACTGAATACCGCTGGTATCGAGGCTGGCCAGCCCGCTCGTTGCCGCCTGAATGGTAGCCCCTGCGGCCTGAAGGCCGTCAAGCGTCTGCTCGATGGCCGTCAAACTGCCGCTATAGTTATTGAGCGCCGTCAGGGCGATGTTGCTCATGTTTTGTGTATCTTGGGCAAAACCGGGGATTTGGCCCACCAGTTTGGAGGTTTCCGTCAGGGCGCCGGCCAGTTCCTGACGGGGGCTCCGCCAGGTAGCCGTGCCGGCCGGTGGGCCGACGACTCCGTTTATCAGCTTATAGCCTTGGGCAGGGGTAAGCTGGGATGCGTCGCCTTGGGTCACTACCCCTTCCGCCACGCCGTCGGAACGAACGGCGGTGATTTCCACCAGAACGTTGCCGCGCTCCGGCGCCTTGCCGGACACGAGAGGAGCGGTCGCAACGCCCGGAAAGGCAATAATATCGCCCCTGGTCAACTTGACGCCGCCTGCCGGCGTAATCGTCACCTGGGAAGCGTAGGCGCTCAGGAAGCGCTTGAGCTCCATCATGGTGCTGACCAGGTAGGTCATGTCGTCATTCTTGCCATCCACTGATACGTTTTGCGCATACTGGACCTTCAACTGCTCCTCCATGTCTTTGGCAATGGCCTCGCCGAGCCGGATGGGATTGGCAGGCTCGCCGCCCACCGGGAAGGCAACCTCAATGACCTGATACTGGTTGAGGATATTTTTAATTTCATTGGTAACCGGCGTAACTTTGTCCAGCGAGGTTAAAATCACGCCAATAGAACCACCGTCCCGAAAAACGAAGCGAACGCCGTCCAGCGCCCCGATGCGTTCCATCAGCATACTTTTGGCGCCGTCCGGCACCCCGCGCAAAGTGAGGCGCGGCTCGGTCATGACGCTGACGCCGCCGCCACCAGGGATGCTGCCGAAAATTTTCCCCAAATCTTCGTATATTTGTTTAGTCTTATATTCATCGGGCAGCGCAATCAGGAAGTTAGTCTTACCAGCCAGGGTGGGCCCTTCCTTCATTTTGGCGCCGGGCAAGGCGTCACTGATAATCTTTTCGATTTGCGCCGCCGCCTCCTCTTTCAGCTCTTCGCGGACATTCACAACTAAGTCATATTCGCCGTAGTCACCGACCAGATTGGACAATGTTTTCGCAAAATAAGTGTTGGCCGCATAGGCCAGCGAGTTGGCCAGCAGCGAGCCGATGACAATGCTCACGACAAGCAGCACCAGCACGTCGCGGTTAAAGGTGTCGCCAATATTGCGTTTGATAAAGTACTTGCACTTTGTTAATAAAGTAGACATAATTACTTTCACCTCTTTTCTCCCACCGATTATACCATATATATCAAAAACCTGTCTAGAAGTATATATGTTTTATGGTATTTTGTATATACTGGGAGGAAACGGAAAGTAAATTGTCAAGGGGACGGTTCTGGTGACAATGGTAAAATTTACCATTGTCACCAGAACCGTCCCCTTGACAACCAAATCATGGCAGAATGGCCTCATTAGACTAACTTTCAATTGGTTAGCTTTTTTCTTTTCTCAACAACCGTTACTTTTAGCGGAAAGCTGCTGACTATACTTAGCGCATTGCATTTCCAGCAATGCATAGTCACAACAGCGTTTACTTAATACCGGTACTTTCTTCTGTACTATAAGATGATAAAGCGTCTGTGCTTTTTTCTTGATCCGCGCGGCATCTTTTCTGATCTGGCGCAGTTGGTTTTGCAATAAAACGCGATACTTTTCATCAGGTTCTTGATTAATGTCTATCACAATAATAGTTGCATCTGGCACGGGAACCATGTTATTAAGATTGATAACACCAAGCTTTCCTCCATCAATTTTATAAATATCGACAGCCTGACTGCTAATTTTAGCATGTTTAGATTTTGGCGACGACAATGGAGCATAGTATTTTTGGCCGTTGACTTCCAGCAAAATTCCCACAAACATGCGTGTACCAGAATCGTTGTAACTAACTCTGTTATCAAACTGGCGCAGATAGTTTAAATATGCAATGTCAATCCGACACATCAGTATCTCACTCATTTGTTTCTCCTCACAAGAGAAATGAGGTAGCGATTGCTACCTCATCAGCTTTTTTCATCCTCAGTTTAGGGGCGAGGTTTCCCCGCTTTTTTCATCCTCAGTTTAGGGGCGAGGTTTCCCCGCTTTTTTCATCCTCAGTTTAGGGGCGAGGTTTCCCCGCTTTTTTATTATATCGTTTTTATATTATACTCTAAACACGGTCATTTGACAACATCACTGTATTGTAGAAAAGCCAACTTTGACAAATTTTTCTGCCACAGGTTTGCCACAGGGACTGTTGGCTTTAACTTATTTCGTGAAACTGATGCCGATGTAGGCGTCGTGGTTGCGCCAGCCGGCGTCGATTTTGAGTCCGGGCACAATGGACAGGCGGGCGCCGTAGTTCATGTCCTTGCCGTCATATTCGGCAATCAGCGTCGTCGCCGGGAAGGTGCTGTTGCCGGTGATGATGCTGACCGGATTTATCGTTTTTTCCAGGCCGGCAAAGAAACCGTCATAGCGACCGTCACCCACGCCGGCATGGATGCGGAAGCCAAAGGGCAACGCCTTGCTGGCGACGATATAGCCGGTGCGCTCGCGCTCATCGCTGATGTCTTCCAGACCGATGGCGATGCCGGGCGTAAGTACCGTCTCCGGCGCTAAGCTGAGTTTAGCGTTGAGAAAGGTGTTGTCAGCTTTGCTGTCATAGCGGAAGCCGGCTATGCCTACTTCCAAATTTTTGGCCAAATTCATATTGAAAACACCTACGCCGCCGTCTTCCAGATTGTAGTAGCCCAGGCTGAACTGACCGGAATGCAGCACGTCGGCGCTCGGGGTGTTAATGAGGCCGGTTGAGCCGTTGACCGACGGCGCGGCGGTAGCGCTGGCCGTACCGAGCATTAATGCGCAAAACGCGGCAAGTAAAGTCTTTTTCATTGAGTTGTGCCTCCTCTGCCATATTGCGTAAAAATAAACATTCTTTAACCGCAAAGATAATCATGCCAATAAATTGGCGCCACAAAGCATGAAAACCGTTATTCAACCGCGGAGAACGCAGAGAGCGCGATATTCATCGCGCTAAAGATTAAATTAAAAAATATTCCTCCGCGTCCTCTGCGGTTCCCTTAAAAACACCTTTGCCGATTTTGTTCTATGTTTACAGCTAGGCTATATTCTCCACGGTTCAACAAAAATCCTACCCCGGGCTGGTTTGAAAATCTTGCCATCGGTTGCGCATTACTTTGCTTGGTCTTTTTCTTCTAACGCGGCTAACCGCCGTTCAAGGTCGCGCACCTTTTTAATGAGGTCAGGCACTTTGTGGATGGCTGCCTCGCCGCGCAGCCACTCCTTATGAGGCCGGGCCGGGAAACCGGCGTAGAACGAGCCGGCCGGGACGTCGCTGATAACGGCGGTGCGAGCGGCAAACACACAGTTGTCGCCGATGGTCAGGTGGCCGGCACTGCCGCACTGGCCGGCAAAGGTAACGTTATTCCCCACTTTGGCGCTGCCGGCGATGCCGGTCTGTGCGACCAGAAAACAGTTTTCGCCAATAACTACATTATGGGCCAGGTGTACCAGATTATCGATCTTGGTTCCGGCCCGGACGATGGTGCTGCCGGTGGTGGCCCGGTCAATGGCCACATTGGCTCCGATTTCGACATCATCTTCTATGATTACGTTGCCAATCTGCGGTACCTTTTTATGCCGGCCGCCGCTGGTGACAAAACCGAAGCCGTCACTGCCGATGACTGCACCGCTGTGGATAATTACCCGGCTGCCGATGCGGCAGTGCTCACGAATGGTCACATTGGGATAGATCAAAGTATCGGCGCCAATCTGCGTGCCGGCGCCGATATAGGTATGGGGATATATTACCGTATTGTCACCGACAGCGGCGCCGTCGTCAATGACCACATAGGCCATGATGGCCACATTCTCGCCCAGGCGGACGCCCTGGCCAATCATGGCCGTCGGGTGGACGCCGCGCTGTACTGCCGGGGCCGGGGTAAACAGTTCCAGCAGCTGGGCGAATGCCGCCCGGGGATTATCGACACGGATGGCAGGTTTGGGAAAACGGTCGACCGTCGCCGGAATGACAACAGCAGCGGCGCGGCAGTTCGCCGCTTTCTCCAAATGGGGTGGCACGGCAAAAGTAATGTCGCTTGGGCCGGCATCGTCGATGCTGGTAACGCCGGTAACCGTCACCGCACCGTCGCCTAACACTTCGCCCTGCAAAAGCTTAGCCAGTTCGGCCAACGTTTTTTCCAAGGGAACCACTCCTATCAACGGTGATTGTCCACGCACGAACTTGTTAGCCGCACGCCTATAATGTACAGGGAGGCTGCCCACGGGCAGTCTCCCTGGTAATGCATCTTTACTGCATTTTCTTGATCACTTCGTCGGTAATGTCGATACCGCCTTGGGCCACCCCGTTTTTGTACAGTACGATACCGAGCTTTTTATCTTTGGCAACCTGGTCAAGGGCTTGCTTAATGCTAGCATCAATCTGGCTCTCGAGGTCCTGCTTGGTTTTGAGGAATTCGCCGTAAGCTGCTTCCTGGCGTTTTTGGAATTCCTCCGGGCTCAGAGAAGCCTTGTCTTTCTCCAGCTGGTCGGAAAGTTCCTTGCCCTTGGCGTTGAGCTGTTCCTGAAACTGCTTGACTTTCGGACTTTCGGCCATAACTTTGTTGACGTCCAATACGCCAACGCCCTGCTGACCGACGCCGGCGCAGCCGCCGAGAAGTAAGGCGACGGCAAAAACGAGCACGGCCGCCAGGATCAATTTGCGTTTACTGTTCATTCGCGTGGCCTCCATTCTTCACTCAGCAAGTTAACAATCCTTAATGGATATTATACGCCGGCCGGCTATTTCTTAAACTCGGCAATGACGGCGTCAGTTATATCGACCGCCGATATATTGACCTTATAGGTGGTGAGAACGGCGGTCAGACCGCGTTCGCCCGCCGCTTTGGCAGCCTTATCGGCAATATCCTTGTGGATAAAGTCCTGGAGAACCTTGATCTCCGTCCGTTTGAGCGCCGCTTGCTGCTCAGCGGACGTGCGCGGCCCACCGGCGGCCGGAGCCGACGTTTGCCCGCCCGGCAGCCGCTGGGCCATTTCCAGCTTCTTAGCCGCTGCCTGTTGGGCGTACGCTGCATTAAGCTGCTCAGCATAAGCAGCCAGTTCTTGTTCGGCGGCGTTTTGTTCAGGCGCCATGCGCTTTTCGAGTTCGGCGGCCAGCTGGCGCTCTTTAGCCGCGATTTTGGCCGCCCGTTCGCTCTGCAGATTGTCATGCTGCTTCTGCAGGGCCTCCATTTCGTCTTTGGTCAACTGCACGGTCTTGAGTTTAAGCTGCAGGCTAAAAATCTGCGGGTAGTATTCCTTGTCCACCTCTTGCGTATAAGCAGCGAGTTGGCGATGAAGTTCTTCCCGCACTTCGGCCGTTTTGGCATCCAGACGCGCTTTAATTTCGGCCTGCTTGGCCGCGACACGCGCGTCAAATTCCCGAGCCAGTGCTTCATCCAGACCGGCGGCGCCGTCCGGTAAAGTCGGCCGGGCGGACGGCTGGGCGGTCTGCTGTTTTTCAGCTTCAACCTGGGCCAGCAGCGTGTTAAGTTCCTGCTGCCGGCGCTGAAGCTCGGCATATTTCGGGTGAGCCTTTACCGCCTTTTGGACATCAAGAATACCCACTTGGGGTTTGGGGGGAGCGTTGGTGTCGGGCGCCGACCTAAAGCAGCCGGCGCTGAAGGCAGCGATGAGGAGAAAAACGAGGAGAACAAGCGTCCTGCGGCTGGTCACACCAAACACCCTCTTTCCAATCGGCTAAATAACAGCCGAGCCAGCATACAGGCTCGGCCATCTACCGTATATAGCATGACGAAAAAACTATTTTTAACCACAGAGATAATCATGCCAATAAATTGGCATCACAAAGCATGAAAACTGTTATTCAACCGCGGAGCGCACGGAGAGTGCGATATACATCGCACTTTGGATTTTCAATTAAATTTTAAAAATTTTCTCTGTGTCCTCAGTGGTTTCAATACTCACCGTATGAATTTACCGGTTTTCAGGGTAGGACACGGAGGGGATATTTTTTAACTTGAGCGCGATGAATATCGCGCTCTCTGCGTTCTCCGCGGTTTCCTCCATTTACCACTTTCCGCTTTCCTTTATCTTATTTTGCTGCGCCGATTTTTTTCATGACTTCGTCGGTGATGTCCTGGCCGCCATAGATAACCTGGTTTTTGTCCAGAACCACGGTCAGGCCCTTGGCATCAGCGACCGCTTTGATGGCGGCGTTTACTTTGTCAAACACGGGACCAACCAGCTCCTGCTGCTTGAGATTTAACCGCTGCTGAAGCTGCATATAGTAGTCCTGTTTTTCCTTGTCATTCATCGTGGCCGCTTTGCTGTCAAAATCTTTTTGGGCTTGATTAACTTCTGCCTGCATGGCTTCTTGGGCTTTGGCCATGTCAGGATGCTGCGAGACAATCATCTGGTAGTTAACAATCCCAATATTGGAAGAACTGCCGGCGGCAGCGGCCATGCCGGTGGTTGTCTGCGTTACCGCCACGGCGGCAATGCCAAGAAGAAACACCACAGCTACGGCGAACGCTACGAACTTTACCTGTTTTTTGTCCTTGAACACTTATACCCCTTCTTTCTCGCCTATCGGCACAGTTTTTGTCCTCCTTCATTATAACAGGGCAAGGCGGCATATTCAACCGCTTCCAGTCGGCTGGGAATTACAAATTGCCGACCAGCCGGAGCCATTGTTCATCATTGGTAAGGACATATTCGGCGCTTAAAAATTCATGGATCCGGTAGCGAATGCCCACCTCATTTTCGCCGGTCGCCGGCGTGCGCTCCAGCCGTAGCTGCCAGTCCGGCCGAACCTGCTGGTGCAGCCAGAAGATGGTCTGTTGCTCGGAAAGGTTGTATTTGAGCCCAGTGGTGGTGGCTGACCCGAGCTGGTAGCCCCATCCCGGGGGAAAACTGCCAGGTGACCGTGCCGGGCAGGAAATCGATTTCTAAAAAGGCTTCCTGGTCATTGCCGATCTGTTTCCCGGCATGGAGGCGCAGCCACGTCGTATCCTCGCCTTGCCGTCCTGCGTCCCGCCGGCCGACATCCAGGTACCCTTCCAGCGTCACCTTATACTTGGTTGTATTGGCCGTCAGCAGGACATTGGTGACCGCAGCGGGCGAAATGAGTGGCTCCAGGGTCAGGCCATAGCGCCTGGCAACCGGGTGAGCGGCCGCGGTCACCTTAGCGGCAAAATAATCCTGATGCCGCTCGACAAACGCCACCGGCAAGCCGCGCATCGCCTTGGCTGCATCCAGCACGGCCGGACGGGCAGCCAGTAGCAGGAAATTGGGGAGCATCTCAGACTTAAGATTGACGGTTACATCTTGAACGGTCGGCCCCTGTGGTGCCAGTTCCAGCTTGACAACGGTGCGCGGCCCGGGTTGAATGTCAAGGACAGCGCGAAACTCCGGCAACCGGTCGGCCAGGAGTTCCCTCACGACGGTCCGGGTAATGCCCCCGGCCCAATCAACGGCATCGACTGGCAGGCCAACCAGGACGGTGCGGACGGTTTCCTCGAGGTTCCCGACATCGTCCTTGAGCAGGGGAATAATCTCGGGTGCGATACCGCCATAGTCCACGTCCACGGCAACCTCGCGCACCACGTCGCCCCACGGCGTAACCGTGACAGTGATATGGGCCGTGCTACCAGGCGTAATGTCGACCCGCTCAACTGTATAGCCGACCAACACCCGGTCAAAGATTTCTTTTATGAGATTGGCATA
>NZ_AAWL01000031.1 GCF_000169155.1 Thermosinus carboxydivorans Nor1 | reverse complement strand
TGCTGAGGAGATAGCCAATATCTCCCTGGATCAGCTTGTAGAGTTTCTGGTAGAGCGCGGCAAAAACCGTTTTGATGACCCTGCTCAAGTTGCCAAGGCCTTGCAAAAAGCCGCTCGTTCTTCGTACAGGCTTCCTCAATCTATGGCCGATTCCGTTAATTTAGCTATGGCTTCGCTCATTCGGGTCATCCGTACTCTTCAGGAGCAAATCAAATCCCTTAACAAGGCTATCGAAGACCATCTGGCGACTATTCCCCAGACCCTTGATACAGTTCCGGGCATTGGCCCAATCTTTGCCGCCGGTATTTTGGCCGAAATTGGCGATATCAACCAATTTAAAAATCATCGCCAATTAGCTAAATTTGCCGGTCTTGCTTGGACTGAGCATCAATCAGGCAACTTTACGGCAGCCCAATCAAGGCTTATTCTTTCCGGCAACCGCTATCTGAGGTATTATTTGATGGAAGCGGCAAACAGTGTCAGGGTGCACGACCCTGTTTTCGCCCGGTATTACGCTCAGAAGCTGGCCGAGCCTAAAACCTTTGCCACAAAACGTGCCCTTGCGCTTACAGCCCGTAAACTGGTACGGTTGGTCGATTCTCTGCTGCGTACCAACCGAATTTATAAACCAGAAGGGGGAGTCTGACATAACCGATTAAAAAGACCATTTTTCTTTGTCCACCAGTTACCATATATTACCATCTTGATGTGGATATTGGTGGGTCTAGTTAAGGTTTGCCTTTTTTCGGTTCACCACCTTAGGTAGCAGCAATACATAGTTTTTTATGTTAAATTAGCCTCTTGACATCGTACCGCTGCTCTGATTTTTCATTTTTATATTTTTAATATTATTAAAACTTTATTACGCAGTTAGTTGGTTTGGACGCTGCTGTTATCTTCCCACACATCCACGCTTATCACGTCAAACAGTTTCGCGACTTGACTCATCAGCAGGCGGGGCGTTTTCTGAATACCGGAAATAACGGCCGTAACCCGAATACGCCCTTGTTCCTCGGTTGGCCCTGATGAAAGGCTTTCAATCACATAGCCCTTCCGATACAGAAGTCCTGTCAGCCGCACCAGCGAATCATCCTGCCGCTCGAGTAAGATGGAAACCTTGTGTTTCATTAAACCCCCTCCTCATTAAACCTAATTAAAATAAATTCTTAAAATAAAACCGCCCCTGCCGCACGGTATGACGCCACTCGCGGCAGGGGCGGAATTTTCCGCGGTACCACCCTGCTTTCTACTCATTGCACCGGCTAATCACCGGCTACCCCGTTAACGTGGGGTTAACGCCTTAGCTTACTGATGTTCCTATCGCGAACACTTTCAACCAGGAGTTCATGGGTGACGTAGCAGCATCGCACCGCTCCGGTTCGCACCATCCACCGGCTCTCTGCAGCGGACTCAGCAATGCTTCCAATCCCAATCATCACTTTTACCAGCATATATAGTGTTGTAAAACAAAAACTCTGCCGAAAGTTCACTTTAAAAAATAAAGCGAGAACTTTCCGCAGAGTTTTTTATCCTCACGGTGTAGCGCACCATTGCGCCCGGCATCGCTCGGTCCAGACCCATTTACTTTTATGGCGGAACCCTAGATGCCCTTCTGCCTTGGCAGTATTTTCTTGTCTGGCGTGACTGTGTATACATTATACCAACTCATCAAGGGAATGACAAGAGGTATTTTACAAAAATGTTTTGGGTAAAAAGATTGCTGTCCACCATAGGCTGTGCCGTAGAACAATAAAAATGTCACTTTGAGCCATTAACTTAGGCAAGGTCGATAATTTTTTTTAAAACCTATTGACCTGGTGTTAACTCCAAGTTGTATCTTGAAATACAAGAATAAATTAGAAATACAAGAATAAATTAAATGTTGAAAGGAATTTAAAAATGGGGAAAAAGTCTGTTATTAATTATTACCAGTAGTCTCCAAATACTCATTGTGGTGACACTAGGCTTAGTTTTATCTATGACCGGCGCTACATCCGCAGCGAACACCTTAGTATGGGACAAGACCTTGCCTCCGAGCGACAAGGTGACTGTCGAAAAAGTTTCATACAAAAACAGGTTCGTTATTACCATTAGCTAGAAAGACAGCATGACCGACGAACAACGCGAAAATGTATTCAAAACTGTGTAAATGGAAATAATCTCCAATAGAATGATGAAAGGGAGATATTACCATGACACAGTTAAACGAAAAGGAAATACAGCTCGCAGCACTGATCTGCGAAGGCTGTACAACACCCGCCGAGCTGACGGCGAAACTCAAGAATCTGTTTTCCGGAGCGCTAGAAAAAATGCTTGAAGCCGAAATGGACGAGCATCTGGGTTATGAAAAGCACAGCGTTTTGGGAAATAACAGTGGCAATAGCCGCAACGGTTACAGCAAAAAGACAATAAAGAGCGAATGGGGCGAGAGCGAAATCAAGGTTCCGCGCGACCGAAACGGTACCTTTGAGCCGCAAGCTATCGAAAAAAGGCAGACTCGCACTGACGACATCGAAGCGAGGGTTATGGCCATGTACGCCAAAGGTATGTCCACCCGTGATATTGAGGATCACCTCCGCGATATATACGGGGTAGAAGCCTCAGCGAGCCTCATTAGCCGGATCACCGACAAACTTATGCCGGCTGTCGTTGAATGGCAGTCGCGGCCTCTCGATGCTATATATCCAATCGTCTTCTTAGACGGGATCATGTTTAAAGTACGCAAGGACAGCCGTGTTGTCAATAAGTGCCTTTACTCCGTCTTGGGGATCAATCTTGAAGGGCATAAGGAAATACTGGGGATATGGCTGTCAGAAAACGAAAGTGCGAGCTTCTGGGTTACCGTATGCAACGAGTTGAAAAACCGGGGCGTGGAAGATATCTTCATCGCATGTCGCGACAACCTTAGCGGGTTCTCGAACGCCATTGAGACGGTTTTCCCCAAAACGGAGCAGCAGCTGTGCGTGATACACCAGATCCGCAACTCCACAAAATACGTGCCGTACAAGGACATAAAGCCGGTCATGGCGGATTTAAAGAAGGTATACGGAGCGCCGACGTTGGAGGATGCAGAATACCGACTGGAAGAGTTTCGTGAAAAGTGGGGCAGGAAATATCCGCAAATCCTTAAATCATGGGACGCAAACTGGGCGGAGCTGTCCACCTATTTCAAGTACCCGCAGGAGGTCCGTACACTGATATACACCACAAACGCGGTGGAGGGCTTCCATCGGATGTTACGCAAGTTTACCAAGACCAAGACGATATACCCGACGGACGATGCGGTTAGGAAATCAGTCTATATGTCAGTGCAGGAAATATCCAAGAAATGGAGTATGCCGATCCGAAACTGGGGAATAATATTCGGACAGTTGATGATCTTCTTTGAGGATCGGCTACAGGGAAAAATAGCTATATAGCCCAGGGGCTCTGCCCCCGGACCCCCGGGGTTTATCGCTTTTGTTTTCCAGGGCGGCAGTAAAAGGCGGTTCCTATAGGAAACCGCCCTGCCAAACCTCACTCGCCGCTCGGGTCGCTCCCCAGCGTTGCCCTATCCTGCGAGTGCCGAGAAGCCCTAATTTTTCTCTGGCGGGAGCGTGTAGGAATCGAACCCACCCAGGACAACTTAATGCCCCGCAAACGGTTTTGAAGTCTGCTCAGGCAATAATTCAGGTAATTCCAGATGCAATCAACCTCAGCAAAATCAACTATTCTAGTCAACTCCGCCAACTAAATCCAATCAAATAGGGTCAGGTGAAATCAGCTTTTTATTCCCATTTTTCTTCCCATGAATATCACTTCGAAATCCTGTAAACAGCAACATGACCCACGGTTTGGGACATGCGGAGATTGGGAAATGTCTTACCACTTGACAGGAAAATTACCCCTTTTGATGGTTGCTAAGCCATTCTATTATACCAGCTTCATCTATTGTTCCGTCAGCAACACCCAGTCCTAAGTTTATTAATTCGCTCTGACTGTATTCGAGGTGGATGCCATTCAAGCGAGCCAATAACAGCATTGCAGCAATACCCACCCGCTTGTTTCCATCAATAAAACCATGATTTTTTACCAAACCATAAGTAATCGCTGCAATTTTGTCTTCAGCTCTGCTGTACAGGTCTTGTCCATCAAAAGTAGCTAATGCACGGTTCACGGCGCTCTCAATCAATCCCCGATCCCGTACACCATAACTGCCTCCCGTTTGCTCTATCAGCTTACGGTGCAATACTAAGATTTCCTCAACCGATAACAGGCGCATCATTTAGCGAGCTCCACAAATGCTTCTTTGTTATCAGCAATGATCTCATCCATCATATTTTCTATTTCTTTTCTTTGCTTATTTCGCAAAAATTCAACAAAATCAACGACCTGCTGCTGCTTATCTACAGGTAATGCCTGAAACTCCTGCAGCAATTTTTCTGCCAGTGTCATTGAATTCACCCCCAAAGCTTCTTACTTTATATTATACCCTATTAACAATTAATTGCCCATATACTTTGGTCTTATCCTACAGTCACAGGTTATCACTTTAACCCAACTCGAAGTCAATAAGTTTTTATTTTTGAATAAATCTATAAATCTATCTAAAACGCTGGAGCCATATGGTTGCAGCGTTTAAACTTTTTCTGGAAAAGCACTTGACCTAGAGTTAACTTCAAGTGATATTTTTTATTTAACTAGCAAATTCAAATCATCTTTTGTAAATATACGTAAACGCATGCGCGAAGCCAATGAATTCTTCGGTCGCTGAACCCAAGCTGGAAGGGAGGCGATTATGAACAGAAGAGTCTTCATCCAAGGAACCGGGGCAGCACTCATCACATTCCTACTGAGTGGCTGCGGCCTTGCACTGCAGGACACTTCCTTAGCGTCAAAGGATACGAAGACAGCTGATAAAACTTCTAAAGGGGGCAACAAAATGAAAATCACGGTAATCACCGGAAGCCCGCATAAAAACGGGACGTCGGCTCTATTAGCCGACAAATTTATTGAAGGAGCACAAAAAGCAGGCCACGAGGTCTTTCGCTTCAATGCGGCTTTTGAGGACATCCATCCGTGCCTTGGCTGTGACCGTTGCGGCATGAACGGCCCTTGCATCCATCAGGATGCCATCGACAAGAAGCTTACGCCCAAGCTCATCGCCGCCGACCTCGTCGTATTCGTCACGCCGCTCTATTATTTCGGCATGTCAGCCCAGCTGAAGACCGTCATTGACCGTTTCTATGCCAACAACGTCAAATTATCCGGCAGCGGCAAAAAAGCCATACTTATGGCCACTGCCTATGATGCTAAGGATTGGACGATGGCGGCGCTCACCCACCATTACCAAACCGTAGTAAAATATCTCGGCTGGGAAGATATCGGTATGGTGTTAGCCGTAGGTTGCGGCAGCAGACCTCTAATCGAGCGCTCTGAATTTCCAGAGCAAGCTTATCAGCTGGGTCTGAGCCTCAGCTAGGGGAAATTAAAATCTAAATCTATTGGTTCTTGACTTTGAGTGGACTCAAAGTTGTAGCATAAAAGAAGTAGCGTTTCAACTTATACTAGAAAGGGGAAAAAACATGTCCAGCAAAGTCTATTTTGCCAATCTGCGGTCAAGCACAGACAAAAACAACAAAATCAGTAAAATAAGAAACTTATTCGATCGTGCCGGTTTCAATGAGCTGATTCAAAAGGATGATCTCACAGCTATAAAATTGCATTTCGGCGAACGTGGCAGCGATGGCTTTGTCAGTCCTGTATTTGTACGTCAGGTGGTAGATAAGGTAAAGGAACAGGGAGCCAAACCTTTTCTAACCGATACTAATACGCTCTATTCAGGAAGCCGGCATAATGCGGTTGATCATTTACTGACTGCACTAGAGCATGGTTTTGATTATACGGTTACAGGAGCACCGATTATCATAGCCGACGGACTGCGCAGTGAAAATATCAAGGAAGTAACGATTAACAAAAAACACTTTGAAAAGGTGAAGCTGGCTTCGGATATTGTCAGCGCTGACAGCGTAATCGTATTATCCCACTTTAAGGGACATGAGATGGCAGGCTTCGGTGGAGCAATAAAGAATCTGGCCATGGGCGGGGCGCCGGCGATTGGCAAAAAAGAACAACATTCTCCCAAAATCATGGTCGATCAAGCAAAATGCATTGGTTGCGCTAAGTGCGCTGCCGTTTGCCCGGAAAACGCAATTACGGTAAGTGATAAGAAGGCAAGTATCGCGGTGGATAAATGCATTGGCTGCGGCGAATGTTTAACGGTTTGTCCCGTAAAAGCCGTCGGCATGGACTGGGCGACAGACCTAGCAGTATTTCTTGAACGAATGACCGAATACGCATATGGCTTTGCCAAGGCACATGAGAAACGTATAGGTTATATTAATTTTCTATTGAATATTACGCCTGATTGTGACTGTGCACCATGGAGCGATGCCCCGATAGTGCCTAATATCGGCTTTTTGGCATCTACAGATCCCGTAGCTATTGACCAGGCAAGTTATGATCTGGTGAATAAACAGCTTGGACTTTCTGGTTCGCGGCTTTCTTGCAAATTTGAAGCCGGTGAGGATAAGTTTCGTGGGTTGCGTCCTCACATAGACGGTACTATCCAACTACGCTATGCGGAAGAAATCGGCATGGGCAGCCGTGATTATGAGTTGATCGTCCTGTAGTGTTAGTATACAAAAACTCCATGAATGATAATTGGGGCTGGCAGATCCTGTGAATTTGCCAGCCCCCGTTATTCTACCCCTTCCCACCAACGGGAAAAGAGTTGTTGCTGATTTTCAAGTTCTACCGGCTCCCCGATCATAGGAGTAAGCAGTTTGTAGTTCTTGTTCTGACTGGCATCAGTTATCCGTTTGAACGGATCATCCCAGGGATGGTTGGCGATTGCGAATTTGCCTGCATGCCCTGGCAATAATGCTTTGGCTTTCAGTTCTTCGGCAGCCTGTGCCACTTCTTCTGGCATCATGTGAATATATGGCCAATTTTTGTCATACTGACCGTTTTCCATAATTGCAAGGTCAAAACCGTTTAACATATCTCCGATCTGTTTGAAATGGGGCCCATATCCGCCGTCACCGCTGAAAAATATGCGACGCTTTGGCGTTACCAAGGCAAATCCAGCCCACAAAGTCTTGTTTCTACTGAATAAGCGGCCGGAAAAATGCCGCGCCGGCAGCACATGGATAGTAAGGTCATTTTCCAATTCCAATGCGGTAAACCAGTCAGCTTCCAATACATGTTTTGTGTCAAATCCCCATTCTTCAAAATACGCCCCTACTCCTAAACCGCAGATAACATTTTTGATTTTGGGTTTGAGAGCGGTGACAGTCGGATAATCCAAGTGATCCCAATGATCGTGAGAAATAAGCAAATAATCGATTTCTGGCATGTCTTCTACCGTGTATGGATTTGTTCCTTTAAATGCCTTATTTGCAAAAGAAACAGGCGCTGCATAAGAACTAAGCACCGGATCAATCAGAATCCTTTTGCCGCCAAGCTGCATAAAGTACGAAGAATGGCCAAGCCAAACAACTACATCCTTATCCTTGTCCAAGGTCTTCAAATCTGTTTTTACTGTAGGTATGGAAGTTGTCGGTGCCAGCCGTTCTTTTTTAGCAAAAAGAAAATACCACCACACTGAAGCTGTACTGTTACCTTCGCTAAATTGGGGAGTGTGAACTAAATTGCGGAATTGCCCATCAACGTAATTAGGTGAACTTTCAATTCTGTCAAGGCGAACCCCTCGGGGCAATGTTCCGAACTTCGGGTGCTGTACATAAAGACCTATACCGATAAATAATATGGCAAAACTTATAACTAAGGCTAATAACATTTTTCTTAACCGCTTTCTCATATTAATTTTCCAGTGTCTCCTCAGCTATGTTGCTTTAGCTTTATTTATATCAAGGTGCTAACCGGGAAAAACACGGATAGCGGCCTCGCCATCGACCGGGCAAGCATTTTCGCATGACCCGCATCCCACACACTTGTCAACCAAAACGCTGGGCCGATGTTGCTCATCCGCGGCGATTGCCAGAACAGGACACTGTTCCCCGCAGATTAAGCACGCTTTTCCCTCATTCCAAGCGATACAACGATGCTGATCAATAACCGCCCTGCCCATCCTGACTTTCTCCAGCGGCACTTTGGCAATGGCCCCAGTCGGGCATACTTCCTGGCACGCAAGGCATAAATCACAGCGGACCTTAATACACCTGCCGCAGCGGTTGCAAACAGCGGTAAACTCTGGTTCCGGCAAAGCCCCGGGTGGACGCAAAACTTTTTCCGCCGCCCAAACCGTCTTTTCCCAAAAAGCAGTTGCCATTAGCGCGACAAAAGCGGCCTTTAAAAACCGCCTTCGCGCCTCTTGATACTTTGGTGTCGCAATATCATCGGCAGGAACAACCTGACCGCTTTTACCGCGCCAAAAGTTCCGTTGCCATTCGATTGCCTGGGTGGGGCAAAACTTTTGACAATCCCCGCAGGCTAAACACCCTTCCTTCGCAACTCCGGTATTCGATGGCGCAGCGCCGACAGAACAGGCGCTTGCACATTTCCCACAATGTACCAATCCCACTGATAAACTGGCGCCTATCCATGACTAATCATTCCTCTTCAACATTACTTTTGCAATTTTAAACTTATCCATAATTTACCTTACCACTTAGAGCTGACTCTAAGTCAAGCATTTTTTTGAGTGCTTAAGCCGCTACATCTCGATCATCTGTCAGATTTCAAAAAAAGCCGGCTGCAGTGGTCTTCCCACCGCAACCGGCCAATTCAAACAATCCTTTATTTTCTCAGTTCTTTTTCTCTAACAACTACGCTCTGTTCATATACTGCAATTTTATAATCAAGGCGTTCCAGTGTTTGCTGCATATCTTCTATTCTTTTTTTTAGCTGCTCGCGCTGCTCTATAAGAAGTTGTTTTCTTGCCTCAATGGTTTCATCGCCCTGTTGAAACAACGCAACATACTCAATCAATACTTCAATCGGAAGACCTGCATTTCGCATGCATTTGACAAATTCCACCCACTTACAGTCTTCTTCCGTGTAATCTCTGATGCCGCTTTTATTGCGGTGCACACGCGGAATTAAGCCAATACGTTCATAATAGCGAAGCGTATCCTGCGGGATATTGAATTTTTCACTTACTTCGGTGATTGTCATGGAGCTTCACCTCCCATTTGCCGTTAAACCGCTCGCCGCGGACTGCCGTTAATACCGACAATTTTATTGGACCCCCGCTTTACACATCTGTCATCCGCTATCATAGCACCTGGAGTTAACTCTAAGTCAAGAAATTTAATTTAAATAGTGACTAGGGCCTCTCGGTCATCAGACCCGAGAAGCCCTCTTTCCTCTGGCGGGAGCGTATAGACATCGAACCCACCCATCGGCGGTCAAGCCGACGCAAGCGGTTGTAATCGCGCTATATTTTTTTGTTAGTAGGTAACCTTTTCCGGGTAGATTTTATGCCTAATTCCTCTTGTAACTTCTCAGCAATCCAACTGCGAACCATAGTTTGATATGGAATTTCCTTCCTGGCTGCTATCGCTTTAAGCGCATCTATCTGGGTATTTTTTAGGCGTATCGTGACCGGTCTCATCTTCTTATGCAATTCAGGGTCAAGCGTTACATGTACTTCCTCAGTGTCGTCAATATAATCAAGGGAATTGACACTACCCCAGAACTCCACTTCTTCCTCACGGTTTTTGAACTCAGGCAACTTTTTAGTCATCAGATATCCCTCCTGTTTTTGTAATAATACCGTTTTTCCTCTGGCTCCATTTCTCTGGCTGTGATAATCGTAATTTCATTCACGTTCTCAACCTCATAGACAACAACCAGCAAGCGCCCTTCATCCGTTTCACCATATGCTAAGTACCGGCGTTTACCATCAGCGACAACTTTAGACATCTTGTAGACAGGGTAATTCCAGAACACTTCTTCAGCTTCATGCTTCTCAACATTGTGTTTTCTATCGGCGTGCCAGGCCTTTATAAAGTTAATCACTTTAATTCTCAAATAGTGTACCAAAGCGCTACAACCCCTGCTATTTCCTAATTTGATTTTAGCATTTTGTATGTACATTGTAAATACAGTATTTTCTAACTATAACCTAATCATACCTAAACTATCACAAATCCGAACGTGAAATACTACAAATTCCGAACAGCAAATTTATGCAATAACAAAAGGCTTCTCAGGCACAAGCCCTGAGAAGCCCTAATTTTCCTCTGGCGGGAGCGTGTAGGAATCGAACCCACCCAGGACAACTTAATGCCCCGTAGACGGTTTTGAAGACCGCAGGAGCCACCAGGCCCCATCCGCTCCCATTTAGCACAGAATATAGTATACCATTATTCATCAAAAAAAGCCATGGCAAAATATGTAAATAACAATCACTCCGTGCTGGTGCTAGCTACCTGCCGCGCGCCGTCCGCATTGGCCTGCCGCTGCTCCTGCCGGTAGCGGTCCCGGAAGATGCCAAAAACGCTCACGATTACCATCACGGCACCGGCAATGGTCCAGGCAGTGATTGGCTCATCCAGCAGCCAAGCACCTAAAAACAAGGCCAGTACCGGGTTGACATAGGCATAGGTCATGGCGATGTTTATTGGGAGCAAGCGCAGTGAGTACACAAATGAAGTAAAAGCCAGCACCGACCCGAAAATAACCAGATAGGCCCACGCTGCCCATGCACTGGTTGTTGGCTGCGGAACAGGCTCCTGGAAAATTAGTGCCAGGAGAAAAAAGCCTAAGCTGGAGATAAGGTGCTGATAACCTGAGGCAACAGGCGTTTCCAGGCTGACGGGACAGCGCGTTTGGTACACCGAGCCCGCGGCCCAGCTGATGGCGGCCAGCGTTAAGGCGATACCAGAGGAAAACTCGGCCGCGTTACCGCTCATAATGGCCGGGGCCATGAGGACGCCAATCCCGGCAAAACCAAGCAGAAGGGATGCAATAAGCAGCGGCGACGGCAGCCGCCGGGCCTGGACAGCGTTAATAAAAGCCACCCAGATGGGCGAGGAAGAAACCATTAAACAGGCAAAACCGGAGTTAGCCGATTGTTCAGCCCAGACTACCAGGCCATTGCCGCCCACCCACAGCAGCACGCCCGCTATCGCCGTCCGGATAAATTCGTCCTTCGTCATTTTCAAACGGTGACCGCCTATGGCAGCAAGCGCCAGCAGGATAAGGCCGGCCAGCACCATGCGCGTCCCCCCCATTAAAAAGGGCGGAAAACCGCTGCCAGGAGCTACCGCAACGCGAATTGCCAAATAGGTGCTGCTCCACACCACATACACGACAAACAGGTGCATGAGCCCTTTCGTGGACAGCGCCATGCGACCGCCTCCTTTGCGGATGTCTTCCACAATAAGAAACATGTACTCATTATAGCACAAACTGGGTGTTAATGGAGACAAAATTGCGCGAAACTATCGTTAAAAATATAACCACAGAGAACACGGAGGAGATAGGTGAAATCGCGTCTGACGTGTCCTCAGTGGTTAAATATAAATTTCTGTATCGGTTAAAGTTTAAAATTGCGAATTGCCGCGTGCAGTTCCTCAGCCATGCGGGCAAGGGCCTGGCTGGATGATGCGACCTCTTGCATCGAGGCCGACTGTTCTTCGGCGGCGGTCGATATCGTCTGCGTATGGGCCGCCGTTTCGTCGGCCACCTGTTTAATGCCGCCGACCGCGCTCACCACCTCGCTGCTGGAGGCGGACAACTCTTCTGCCGCGGCGCTAATTTCCTGAATTTGCTGATTTAACGACTGCACCAACGTCACGATCGTGCGGAAGCGTTCACCGGTAGCGGTAAGGAGTTGGGAACCTTTAGCCACCTCGGCCGTCCCTTGGCCCATGACCTGGACGGCCGTATCGGTTTCGGCCTGAATTTCCTTAATAATGCCGGCAATCTTTTGCGCCGCCTCCTGCGACTGTTCCGCCAGTTTCCGTACTTCCTCAGCTACGACGGCAAAACCCCGACCCTGCTCACCTGCCCGGGCGGCTTCGATGGCGGCATTGAGCGCGAGTAAATTCGTCTGGCTGGCAATACCGCTGATGACGTTGACAATTTCTCCGATTTGTTTGGAACTGGCACCTAGTTTTTGTACCACCTGCGCCGACTGGCTTACCGCCTGACTTATCACTTCCATTTGGGCGGTGGCCTCGGTCATGGCCTCACTGCCGGTCGCCGCCGCTTTCGCCGTCTCCTCCGATTTAGCGGAGACTTCGGTCGCATTGGCGGCAATGTGGCCGATGGCTGCCGCCATCTGGTCCACCACGGCAACGGCCTGATTGACGGCTTCCGTCTGGCGGAGGGCGCCGGCAGCAACATCGCTAACCGTTTCGGCCACCTGTCCGGCAGCCTGAGCGGACTGTTCGGCGCTGGCCGTCAGTTCTTCACTGGCTGCAGCTACCTGTTCGCTGGCCCGGGCCACCTGCCCGACAAGTTGGCGCAAGTTAGTGGACATGGTCACAAAGGCCTGGACCAGTTCGCCGATTTCATCTTGCCCGTAATACGCAATTTCGCATTTCTGTAAATCGCCGCCGGCAATTTGTTTAGCGCCGTTCGCCACCGCGACCAGCGGGCGGGAGATGCGGCGCGCCAGCCATAGCACCGCCCCGAAGGCCAAGACGAAAATAGCGACGTCAAGGATAACAATCGTCCGTTCTAGGTGACTTACCACTTCCTGGTTCTGCTGCTTACGCAGTTCCATCCGTTCACTCAAAAACTGCACGAAGTCGGCAATTTGCAGCTCGGCGTTGATAATTTTCGCGCTGCCATCTTTTAAATACTCTATAGCCGCGGCCATTCCCTCCGTGCGCCGGGCTTGGATGGCGGCATCAGGAACCTTATGGTAATCGTGCAGGGCGGCTTTAAGATCACTCATCTTTTGCCGGCCCTCGGGAGTAATAAGCTTCTTTTCGAGACTGGTCAGCAGCTTGTCCATCCGCTCCCGGGATGCATTATACTGCGCCATGTATCCATCATTGCCGGTAATGACATAAGCGCGGACTGCGGCTGCTTGAGTTTGCAGTTCGGCGTTGACGTCCTTGACCTCGAAAACAAGCGGGGCGCTGCGGTTTATCAACCCTTCATAGCCTGCTTCAATAGCCTTAATATGGTAAAATGTATAAATATTTAACCCGGTAAAAGCCAAAACAATAATAATACACGCTACTAAAATTTGTTTGCCGACAGTTAGCCTCATTACCTCATTACCTCCGACCAAGGCATATTGGTAACAAGTTTCTCCAACACTTGCCAAAAATCCTGCGAATTTCCATAAATTATCCACTCACTCATAGAGTTCCGGCCGCCGCGACGGGGCATAAAACCGGCGGCACATCCCCTGGGGCGTAGTCCGTACATTTACTACCCGGCTAAGGTCGATATCGTCAACAATCATGGCTGGCCGGCCCGAAAAGTCTTCGGCCACCACCTGGCCGGCCGGGTCAACCAAGAGTAGACCGCCGGGGTATTCTACCCCTTGGCCGTTATCCCCCACCATGTTGGTAGCCAAAATATAAACACAATTGTCATAGGCGCGAGCCCGGAGCGAGATGTGCCAGCTGTCCCGCCGCTCCGCCGGCGTAAGGCGCGGCGTGGCGTGAGGACAAAGGATGAGCTCGGCGCCGCGCAGCGCCAGCGTCTGGGTAATTTCCGGATAATGTTGCTCCAGGCAAAGTTGGAACCCTACCCTGGCCTCAGGCAGCGCAAAAACGGGCAGGAAGTCGCCGGCAGCGTAATGTTTTTTTTCTCGTTCGCCCAGATGGCTCTTGCAATACAGGTGCACCTGACCGGACGGCGTCCACAAGCCATGGGCCAGATAGGGCGGTTTGGCCGCATCCTCCTGCCAGACTAGGCCGACGGCCAGGGTTATACAATAGCGCCGGGCCAAGTCGGCCACTGCTTGCCAGGCCGGCGAAGCAGAACTTAGCGCGGTCGGCGGCGCACTGCCCGTGGCGTAGCCAGTAAGGCTAAGTTCAGGGAAAAGCAGCAGTTTCACCCCGGCTTGGGCCGCTTTTTTAGTCCAATTACCGATGACGGCTAAATTAGCGGCAAGATTATTGACTTCGGCCGGACAAGACACCGCTCCGATCCTTAACTTCATTCCTTGCGTCATTAGCAGCACCTCGAATATGGTAAGTGGTAAAGGGTATGAGGTATGAGGTATGAAGTATGAAGTATGAAGTATGAAGTATGAGGTATGAGGTAAGGGGAAAGTGAAAAGTGTAAAAGGGAAGGAGAAATGAAAGGATCAAAAAATGGAATAAAACGGGAATTAATTCGGCAAAAAAGGGGTTGACTTTCCCTTTCGCCAGTGCTATAGTTATTATAAATTAAATAGTCAGGCAACGAAGCCTTCGCGCAGCACTTGTGCGCGGAGGCTTTTTGTCTTTTGAGCATCTTGGAAAGTGGAAAGTAATGGTACTAATTAATCCTGGGGTTAATTCGCCAAGTTATTGGCAATTATATGATACAAAAAGGAGGCGAAGACCATGCTGAAAGTCTCCATCCCCGACGCAATCGAAGAACTGTATGCTGAATGGCTATTTTCGCTGCAGTTTTCTCCCGACTACATGCCTGACTGATATGTCGCACTTCTCCCATCCCTTGATAACGGCGCCGCGCTCTTTTTAAGCGCTTCGGCGCCGTTTTGCTTTAATTTTTCCTGGCGAGCAGCCCGTTATCCAGGGCAAACTTCACCAAATCTGACCGTTTTTTGCAGTTAAGCTTTTCCATAATGCGATATTTATATGTCTCAACGGTCTTGACGCTGATGACCAGTTGTTCGGCTATTTCTCGATTGGCATAACCGGCGGCAATGAGGGAAAGCACCTTTTTCTCCTGGTCGCTTAGCGGCTTACGCAGGTCGTCGGCCCGTGGCCGTTCCGTGAGCTCCGCCACAACCGCTTTCGTTATGCTGGGCTGGATATACATTTCCCCTGAATACACGGCCCGAACGGCCTGATAGAGAACATCATCGGCCGCCTTTTTCAAGACATAGCCCATTGCCCCCAGCGCAAAGCCCTCTTTAACGTACCGGGCGTCCTCGTGCATCGTAAGGAGAATTACTCTTAGGTCCGGCTGATTGGCCAAGAGCGTTTTCAGGCACTCCAGGCCGCTCATCTCCGGCATCGATATATCCAGCAGGACGACATCGGGCCGCATTTTTTGCGCCATTGCTATCCCGCCGCTTCCGTCCGCTGCTTCCCCCACCACTTCGATATCTTCCTGGGCGGACAGCATCAGCCTGAGTCCTGAGCGCATCAAGGTATGGTCGTCAACGATCAATACTTTTATTTTTTTCATACCGGTCTGCCTCCATAAAAGGAATACGCAAAAACAGGGTCGTCCCCCTTCCCGGCGTAGATTCGATCGTAAGCGCGCCGCCAACCAGCGTGGCCCGTTCCTGCATGCCGAACAGCCCTAACTGCGTTCCGGCAACGCTTTGCTGCAAAATGGCGTCGGCGTCAAAACCAACCCCGTCGTCTTCAACAATAACTTCCAGACCGCGCCGGTCGCAAGTCATGATAATACATACATTGTCCGCCTTGGCGTATTTGGCGATATTGGTAAGCGCTTCCTGCACAATGCGGTAAACCGTGACTTCAATTTCGTGCACTAGCCGCTTTTCGCACTGCCATTGGATATGAAGGTCGGTATCGATGCCATAATTATGGCGAAAGTCATTAACATATTTTTCGACGGCCGGAATTAAGCCCATATCATCGAGGATGCTTGGCCTAAGTTCGATTGCCATGCGGTGAACGGCATCGATCGTCTTTTTTACCGCCAGCCGCATCTCTTCCAGGCGGCACCCCCGCTCACTTTCCGGACAGGTAGCCGCCAGGCATTTTAGCCCCATCATCAGCGAAGCAAGCGTTTGGCCGGTTTCGTCATGGAGCTCCCTTGCTATGCGCTTTCGCTCCTCTTCCTGGGCCACGATGACTTTTTGCAAAAGATGGGTCCTGGCTTCTTCTTTTTGTTTGAGTTCATCCATTGTTTGCTGCAAATAATCAGCCATCGCATTAAAAGCGACCGCCAATTTGCCGACTTCGTCGTCCGATGTGGCCTTGGCCCGCTGCGTCAGGTCGCCGCGGGTAATCGCGCTGGTTACATGAACGAGCTCTTGGATCGGTTTTACCAGCCGCCTGGTCAGGAACATCGTCGCCATAATACCGATTAGCACGGCGATAACCATATCAAGCATAATTTGGCGAGTAGTCCGGTTAAGCACATTTTGCAGGCTGGCATCATTTAAACCGACATGCACGATGCCTAACCGCCCTTCCAAAATGGGGACGGCGATATCTCTTACCAACCCCTCTTCCGTGGCAAGTTCTACGATTTTATATTGTTCATTACTTGCCAGGGTATTGGCCTGGAGCAGGCCTTTGGGAAAACCGGCAGGGAAGGAATGTGCCAATAATTCGCCTTGGTTATTAACTACAAATACATACCGGACATCGTCATTCGTCCGCTGGGTATCCTTCACCAATTCATGCAGATCATAGTAATTATTAACAAGGATTAAATTCGCCGCCCGCAAGGCTAAAGTATTGGCAATGGAAATGCCGCGCTTTTCCTGCTGCTCTTTAAATAGGTCGTTCATCATAAATCTGGTCTGAACAATGCTTGTGGCGCCTAACAGAATAAGCACGACGGTTAAGGCCAGCATCATTTTTACAAAAAAGCCTGTTCTTTTTATTATCCTCATAGTTTATTCCGCACCATCAGCCATATCGCTTTTAGCTCGACGTAGGTCGCTTCGTCCGGCTGAACAAACCGGTCATACCCAAGGCTTTTTAGCGCCGTTTTCCCCGCTTTATCTTCATGCATGGCAAACAATAACGCGCGGAGCCGGTTTTTCAACCGTTCATCGGTGTGAGGCCCCGCCACCACCGGCGGATTGCCGACCAAAGGCGACCGGTCGATTACCTTAACCCGCTTAGCAAGGTCTTGATTTTTTTCAACTGCCCGGTCGTAGACCATAGAGTCAACGGCAGCGGCTTCTACGATCCCATCCGCGACGGCCCTGATGGAATTGTCATGGCTATAGGTATAAAACGTCCGGCTGAAAAATTTATCGCTGTCAATGCCCCGGGATACCAGCATATACACCGGGGCGATCCGGCCGGAAAATGACATGGGATCGGTAAACGCAAAGGTTTTCCCCTGTAAATCGAGGATACTCAGCGCCGTGCTCTCAGCTTGCACAATAATATAAGATTGGTAAGTATTGCGGCCATTTACCTCCGGTTGCGCCAATATCTCCATGCCAAACATCTGGCTGCCGGCCACATAGCCGCCGCTGCATACGAAGGCCACGTCGGCGCCGCTGTTTTGCAAAAGCTCGTTGACTTCCCGGTAGGTACGCCGCTGCAGCAGCACGACCGGATAGCCGAGCTGCCCGGCCAGATAATCCAGCAGTGGCTGGTATACCGTCAGCGTCTCTTTCGGCGACAGGATAGATGATACCGCTACCCGGAGGACCGGCCCTTCAACTATTTGTTTATTTTTTATCGTTACCGCCGGGTCAGGGTCACCGAGCCGCACGGTTACGACCGGCTGCGTCGCCGCGCACCCGGACACCAGTACCGGCAGAAGTGCTATCCAAATTGCCATGAGCACCTTCCGCATTGTCCCGCCCCCTTATTCCCATTATCGCAGCAATTGGCGCCAAGAAGCAACAAGAAAAATGCAGGGGACGGCCGGAGCCGTCCCCTGCTGGCAAAAACCTTAAACTTTAACCAGTTTCACTTTGGTATCATAGACAACGACCGAAGCCCCGACCATGTCTTCCAAGCTCGTATTCTTAAGCACCGGGTCCACCCGCATGGCAACATTGGCATGAATGCCCGTACCCCGGCGGGGGTCGCCTTTGATGACCGTACCGTCAATGGTAATATCGCCGGCGCCATAGGCCCAGTGGCCGCTGCCCAAAGAGAAGTTAATACACCCCGGGCGGATACCCTCAATTATCCGCACCTTGCCGGTCACCGGCCTGGCGCCAAGCGGTCCCAGCTTCCAAACCCCGTCCGGGTTGGTCGGCGACACTATTTTTACGGTATCGCCAGCCTTAAGCCCAAGGCGCTGGGCGTCGACCGGACTTATGTCCACGCTGTTTTCCGGATTTAGCGCCTGCAGCCAATAACACACCGCCGTACGGGACTTGGTATGCTGAATAACCCGGCCGGTCAGAAGGCGCAGGTCAAAACCGTCTTTTTCGTCGTTAATCGGCTTGCCGGTACAGTCGGTAATATCGGGAATATACAGCGGCAACCCGGAGAAATTCTTGCCATTCATGGCGTTCTTGGTAGTCGCCGTTTTCTCGCAGTACATATTGATATACTTGCCGTATTTGTTCTTAACTTTGTCGCCGTCCCACGCCGCGCTCCAGTCGTCAAACCGGCCGCCGCGGTTGAGGAGATAAATTACTTTGCGCCAGTACGCTTCACCGCAGGCCGCTTGCCAGCGGTCGGCGTCAAAAACCGACTTGGGCAGGTGTTTACGCGCTTCCATGAACACCCGGACTTCCTCGTCGTCGGCGTCCGGCACCGGCTTGCCGTCAGTCGCCAGGTTGGCCACCTGTTTTAAATATAAATGATCGGCATGGGTAAGCGGCTTGCCGGGGCCAAAACCGTCCGGGCCAAACCCGGGCAGGCCAAGTTTTTCGGCGATGCCCAGCACCAGGGCCTCCAGGCTGAGCGGCATCTCCTGGCCAAAGACCTTGACCGTCTCGGTCAGCGGTTTGGCCGCCGGCTGGCGGATCGGCCCGACTTTGAACGGCACGCTGGGGTGCGAGCCTTGGAACTCCCACCGTTCAAGATAGGTGAGGTCCGGGAAGATATAGTCGGCATACATCGACGTCTCGCCCACGGTTATATCGCTGGCAATAAACAGCGGCAGTTTGTTGACGTCCTGCAGAACATCAATAATTCCCTGGGTGGCCGACAAGGAATACACCGGCGAGCCCATATACAAGATCAGGGCTTTTACCTGATATGGGTACATGTCCCCAACAGACGGCAAAACTTCCTGGTATATGTCGCTGGCCAGCGGGAACCAAGGCCGTTTGGCCGGATAGCCGTTAAAAATAGTGCTATCCTCGTATTTTACGCCGTGGCGGATAATGGACGTCCCGAACTGGGGCAGCTTTTTCGGATGGCTGCCGATATTGAAGGCTTGACCGGGTTTATCGCCCTTGTGACTATAGGTGGAAACCTTGATAAACGAATAGTCGTAGTTGCCGATAAGCAGGTTGAGGACGTTCCACGCCTGGACATTGTAATAACCGCTAGTATGCTGGGAAACGCCGCGATGGATGTCGACGACCGCCTGTTTGCCGTAGCTCGTGAACTCGCGTGCCAAGTCGGCAATATCCGCCGCCTGGACGCCGGCCTCTTGGGCCCACTCTTCCAGACTGCGAGCGGCGGCCTCTTCGTACAGCACCTGCAACACGGACTTCAGCCTGATGCCGCTAATTTCGGTATCGACCAGCAAGTCACCGTATACCGGCGTAGTCTCGTCGTTGGGGTCGACTTCGACCGGCTGGCCGTCCCTGATAACGACAAACTTTTCGTTAACGTAGGTTTTGCCGTCTTTTTCCTTTACTTCCGGCGTAAACCCCAGCTCATGCGCCCGCACAAACACGGTCGGCCGGCCGTCGACGATTTTCAGCAACCAGCAGGCATTGGTCCAGGTCGGCTCGCCGGCGGCCTTAGCCGCTGCCTTGTTGGCGCAGGCCAGGTATTTGGCGTCATAACGTTTGTTTTCAATTATTGTCCGAATCATGCCCATGGCGATCGCCGTATCCCGTCCCGGCGTCACCGGCACCCACTTCCACGCTTTCGACGCAACTTTGCGATAGACCGGGTCAATGACCGCATACTTAAGCCGTCCGGTATCCAGTCCCTTGGTAATTTTTTGTGCTCTTAGCGGCGGGCCATAGTTGCCCTCAAACAAATTGGCCCCGACAAAGATGACGAACCTGGCCCGCTCGAGTTCGGCCTGCCAGTAGAACTTGTCGCCGCCCGTCCAGGTCATGGCGTTTTTCTTCGGATCATAGGTCCACTGTTCGCTCATGGCCTTGCCGGTAAAATACAGCGATCCCTGACAAACGGTGGTATGACCGTGGGCATTGATCGAGCCGAACGAATCCAGCGTAAACCGCTTGATAAGGTCGCCCCGACCGTCTTTAAGCCGTCCCCACCAGAAAACGAATTGATTGTTCTTGGGCCCTAGGTCGGGATGCTCAGGATCGATCATCACTTGAAGGGTATCTTTGAACTTGGCCTGAAACTCTTTGACCAGGGCCTGCTTTTTGGCCTTGTCTTTTTCTACCCTGATTTTATCGACAAAGTCGCTCATTTCCTTCGCCACTTTGGGATCGCGCAGTGCCCACAGGTCTTTTAGACCCTCGACATGGCGGTTTTCTTCCCCCGGTACTTTGGCAAACAGCTTGCCGCCGTTGACAATTTCGTCAATCGCCTGGTCGAAGGGAATTGTTACCCATTTATTTTCGCCCCGTTTGCCGGCCCGCTTAAGCACTTTGCGGATGCGGTAAGGGTCATAATAGATCTGGATGCCGGCCTGACCCTTGGGACAGATGGCCCCGTCCACCGTCTCCGCTGTGCGAATACCGGTCGCCATCGACAAATGAGGATTAAGCGTCCAGGGTGAATACGGATTGCCGTCGATTTTTACCAAAACACCGTCCAGAAACTTGGCTTTGATGCCGCAGCCGGTGTTGCAGTTAAGACAGTTGGTGTAGATGGTATTTTCCGCCTTGTTGAGCATGTATTCATCCTCCGGGGTAAGCGCGCCGGCTCGGGCCTTTTCGATGAGGCCGGCCAGATCGGCGTCGGCGGCCAACAGAGCCGCACAGCCGGCGGCACTGCCGAGAATAAACCCCCGGCGGCTGGTCTTGGTCTCACATATTTTTTGCAAAATGTCCTTAGCCATCGTTTCTCTTCCTCTCCCCTCTTACACCTGCCTGGCCAAGATTTTGGCAATCACCAGGTTGGCCATCCAGACAATGCCAGCCAAAAAGCCTACCGAAACCAGCCACTCCACGGCCGACGGAGTATAGGCAAGCGACAAGCGCACATCATGGAAAGCGGCGCTTAGCCCCGGTAGCGGTTCGACCGCAAACCCGAAGCGGACAAAACTGTATTTATAAGCCGCCAACCCCAATAAAACCAGCAGCGGTGGCGCTGTGTCCAGACGGCATTCCTTCTTGCCAATCAGTGCGACCGGCAAGGCGATACCGACGATAAGAAAGAGTCCCCAAAACGGCCAGGACGCCCACATGTTTTTAATTGCCAACGCTTTTTCGCCCTCACCCAAAGCGGTTACCAAATGGATGGCCTCAACAGCGATATGGGCAGCTAGCGCTATCACTACCGCTCTTTTCAAAATATACCCTTCCTCATCGACGGCTTGCGGATTGGCCGTCAGACCGACCAGCCAGACCAACGCGCTACCACCGGCCAGACCGGACGTGAAAAACGACAGCGGTGTCAAATAAGTATGCCACAAACTACGGGCGACCATGCCGCCGAAAAACAGGCTCTCGGCCAGAAGAAACCCGACGGCGACCAACGCAGCCAGGTACAAGGCTGCCTTTTTGGCATTGGTGAAAAGATAACCCGCCAGGCAGGCAAAAAAGGCCAGATACAGCCATGACGCCCACGCCAGCTCGGACGAAAACGATGGGTTTAGAAAAATGCTAAACCCTTTAAGCGGCTTGCCCAAATCGGTACCGATAAAGGCCAGCCCTATTGCCAGGCTGGCGCCGGCAGTAACCATTGCGACCGTGGTCAGCTGTCCGCACCGCCCGCCCTGGCGGATAGCGCAATATACTCCGGTCCAGACCGCACCGGCGGCTGCGCCCACCAACAAGGCGTACAAGCCGACCCAGAGGCCCCACGGCGTATAGGCACCATAGTTTGTTACGCTTTCGCCCCAAACAAACACTTTGCCAAGTGCCGCTACTATCCCGACGGCAAATAACACTAAAAGGGCAACGTTAAGCTGCTTTTTCACTTGCTGCACCCCCTCAGATATAGTAGACCTGGGGCTTGGCGCCCGTTTCTTCTTTGAGGCGGTATGGCTTGCCGGCGGCCATTACCTGCCGAATCAGGGACTGTTCGTCGGTCAGGTCGCCGAAATAGGTTGCCCGTCCGATACAAGTCGCCACGCAAACCGGCAATAGCCCTTTGGCCAAGCGGCTGGTGCAGAAATGGCATTTGCGGGCGCTGCCCACAATAGACGCGTGTTTGCTATCGCGCCGCCATGCCTTGCCGTATTCGAAGGCGGCGGCTTTCTCGTATTCCTGGACGGCAGGCGTGCCATCGGTGTAATAGGCCCCAGCATCAAACGTGCGGGCACCGTACGGACAAGCGGCCACGCACGAACGACAGCCAATGCACTTTGTGTAATCGATGACGACAATACCGTCATCCCCTTTGTACGTCGCTTTTACCGGACAGACCGGCACGCAGGGTGGATTTTCACACTGAAAACACGGCCGGGGCAAAAATTGCCGCTTTACGTTCGGAAACTTGCCGTTTTCCTGGTCAATGACCGGGCGGTACACCACCCCGGGCGGCAGCTTGTACTCGGCCACACAGCCGATTGTGCAGGCATGGCAGCCGATACACTTACGCGTATCGATCAGCATGCCCCATTGCCGCTTTTGTGGCGGTTTTTGCAGCGCTTTGGCCAGGTCGCGCTGCATAATGAGCAGGACATCTTCTTTTTCCACAAACCTTCCCCCTCAGCGCTTTCTCCTTCGCCAAATATGGGCAGGCACCGTACGAATGCCCTATCGGCTACGGGGTATGCCGCAGCTCGGAGAAAAGCAATAGTTTCGTACATACTAATTATCTCATTATCTGACAATTGGGAATATCGGGGGATTCCTTGCATTTTGTCAGGGAAAACCCTTACGCCGCAACAAAAGCGCTAGCGTGCATTATTAACATAACCGCAAAGATAATCATGCCAATAAATTGGCATGATTATCTTTGCGTACATTGCGGTTAAAAACTTATAATTTCAATAAAAAAAGACAGCGCTTGGCTGTCTCTTTTGTGCTTTACCCGCCGCATTTGCCTTTTTCCTTGCAGCGGCTGCAGCTGCCGCTGCAGCTCGCAATTAGCAGCTTGTTGCAGCGCGGGCAGCGGATAGTACCCGGCTGGGTAATAACATATTGGCACTGGGGGCAAACTTGTTTATCCATTAAGACGTCACCTCGCCCTTACATGATAATGTGCGCCACAATACCGCCGACGACAAAGGCCGCGACCCACGAGCCAACCCAGATGAGCAGACCTTCTTTCCGGCCCCGCTCTTTGAGCATGACAATCATCGAGGCGATGCAAGGCACAAACAGGGTAATGGTCAAGAGCGCGACAAGCGTCTGCTCCGGCGATAAGGTCATGTCGCTGAGACCCGCGGCGCCAAAGTCGCGGCGAATCATGCCCATAATAAAGACGGTAGCCGTTTCGCGCGGCAACCTGAGCACCCCTTCCGTAACCGGAGCAAGGGCGTTTTGGATAACCTCCAGCAGTCCGGCCACCTGCAGCAAGGTAATCAGGAAGGCGCCCAACATGAAGAGGGGCGATGCCTCCTTGAGGAAAGCATACGATTTCGTCGCCGTCTTTTTCAGCACATTTTCCAGCCGCGGCAGGCGGATGGGCGGCAAATCGATGAGCAGTTCCGACGATTCGCCGGGCAACACGCGGCTAAGCACCAGGCCAACGATGCCTAAGACAATCAGCAGCGTCAAAATATAAATAACCGTGTACTCGACGCCAATACCGGCCAACAGGCCGACGATAACTCCCAGCTGAGCCGAACAGGGAATGGCCAATCCCAGCACGGCGGTAGCAATGGTGCGTTCCCGCGCCGAACCCAGGATGCGGGTGGTAATCGTGGCCATGGTAATGCAGCCAAAACCAAGGATAATAGGAATGATCGCCCGACCGTTGAGACCGATTACGTTCATCGCCCGGTCAACCAGCGCGGCCAACCGGGGCAGGTATCCCGAGTCTTCCATCAGCGACATCAAAAAGTAAAATCCGAGCACCAGCGGCATCATCAACCCGACAATATACGTAATCGTCAGTGTGAGCAAGCCAAATTCACCGATAAGAATGGTTCCCAGCACCGATTGTTCGCTGATAAAGCGGCCGACAAACGCGCGCACGGCCGGCTCGTACATCCCCTGCATCACCGTCTCCTCGGTGAAGCCGACGATATCCTGGGCCACAATCACGCCAATAACATAATACATAATTGCCAAAACCAGAATAAAGATGGGGATGCCGGTCAGCGGCTGCAGCATCCAGCGGCCAAGCTTGGTAGAAAAACGCGTCCCCTCATTTGTTTCCTTAACAACATGACGAACAATATCATTTACCCGGTGACGCCGCTCATGATAGATTTCTTCCCGTCGCGTGCCGGGCGCCACCCCATGCCGCGCAGCAACATGCGGGTCGCCTTCCAAAATGAGTAACGCCTCTGCCCAGGTCCCGGCCCGGTTGAGCATTTCCTGTAAGTCGCGTTTGAGGGCAGCCGGGATATTGCCAATGCGGGCCTCATACAGGCGGTTTTTCACTTCTTCCAGGCCTTTTCCCTTAACGGCTACGGTCGGGATAACCGGCACGCCCAGCAGATGCTCAAGGAGGTCAATGTCGACGTGGATACCCTGTTTGGCCGCTTCATCCATCATGTTGACGGCGACAATAACCGGGATGCCGGTGTCGATAACCTGCAGCGTCAGGAACAGGTCACGTTCCAAATGCACGGCGTCGACCACGTTGAGAATAAGGTCAGCGGCCAAGATGACGTCACGGGCCACTCTTTCTTCATCATTAAATGACGAAATGCCGTATACACCCGGCGTATCCAGAACAACGTCCTTGCCAAACCGGCCATAGGAAATATCAACCGTCGTGCCCGGAAAGTTGGAAACGTCGACATACATACCGGTCAGGGCGTTAAAAAAGACCGATTTGCCGACGTTCGGATTACCGACCAGAACAATCTTTTTCGCGCCTTCCGGTATTTCGATATGGCTAAGACAATTATGGCAGTGCATGCAGATACTCCTTCCTACGGGCCTACGCCGGTTTGACTTCGATTTTTTCGGCTAATTTGCGACCAATGGCGATTTCCTGCTTACCCTTGCAAATGATGATAGGACCGGCCGGTATCTTTTCGGCGCACTCCACCTCGGCGCCGACGGAAATGCCAAAGCGGATGGCTTGGGCGCGAACGGTTTCGTTAGGTATGGAGACAATGCTGACCCGTTGTCCCCGCGTAACTTGAGCAAGTGTCATGAAACATCCCCCTTTGTACTGATAATCATTCTCAGTACTATTCAAAAAAATAATGGCAAGCCATATAGAGCATGTAGTGATATTATTCTCACTTACATTATAAAAAGAAGTACCTAAGCCTGTCAAGCAAATTTTCCGACCGTTTTACTTATATTTCTCCACAAGGCGGCGCACCAGTTCAGCCGCGCTACGCGGCGCTTCCTCCCCACCGGTTAGCCAGCCGGCCGTGACCAGGGCGCTGTAGATTTCGCCCACCAGCGGCCGGGCAAAGCCCAAGGCAGCATGGTCGGGGCGGTTAAGGACCTGCTCAGGCGGCCCGCCGGCCACTACTTGCCCCTGCACCAGGACATAGACCAAGTCGGCCCACGACCACACCCACTCCATGTCATGGGTCGCCACGATCAGCGTCTTGCCGGCACGGGACAGGTCGTCCAAAATGGCCCGCAAGACTGTCGTGCCAGGGTAATCAAGCCCGGCCGTCGGTTCGTCCATGACCAACACCTCGGGGTCCATCGCCAGGACGCCAGCTACTGCCACCCGTTTCTTTTGGCCATAGCTTAAAAAATGGACCGGCTCATCGACATATTCGGTCA
>NZ_AAWL01000030.1 GCF_000169155.1 Thermosinus carboxydivorans Nor1 | reverse complement strand
TTTACATCTGTCTTGCGTCCCGGAACTGCTTTTATGTGTTGTGCATTGACTACCAAAATCTCAATTCCCGTATGTTCTAAAAGATTGTAAATTGGTTTCCAGTAAACTCCCGTGCTTTCCATAGCTACATGACTACAGCCGTGACTTTGAAGCCAGCTTACTAATTCATGCAAGTCGTCCGTCATAGTGCCAAATGTTCGAATTTCTTTGTTGTCAGGTGTGATAACGCAGGCAACGATAATCTTCTTGTGAACATCCATACCACAACAGCGTTCATGGACAATGCGGATTACTTGTTTCATGAGAAGATCCCCTCTGCGGCCTTATTTTGCGACTGGTGCAGTAACCCTTGTACGAGTAATCTACTCCGCGTGCTTCCTAAATGTAGGAGCAACAATTTGTGGTGCACCAGGTAACTGGGGTTCAGTCTACCCTTCAGGCTCGAAGCACTAGCAAGCTATCGACCTCTCTTCGCCAGCCGCAAAAAAATTATTCTACATATGCACCTGGTTTTCATTCTTTGTTGGTGTCGTGCTAACGACATGGGGGGTCTACCCTGAAAACCAGTAACATCACACGGTGAGTATTGGAACCGCAGAGGACACAGAGATAAAATTTTATTAAAATTAATTAAAACCCCAAGTGCGATGTATATCGCACTCTCCGTGCGCTCCGCGGTTCAATCCCGGTTTTCCTGGCTTGTGGTGCCAATTTATTGGCGTAAATATCTTTACGGCTTGATTAAAAAGGCTGTTCTTGTACGCCAATGCTAGTTAGCGGCGGTTGACTGGAAATAATCCAGCACGGTCTGCACCAGCACCCGCACGCCGATGCCGATGGCGGATTCGTCAAAATCGAAGCGGGGATGGTGGCTGGGATAGGGAAAGGCCTCGCCGCCGGACCCGATGCGGAAAAAGGCGGCCGGCGCCGCTTGGGCAAAGTAGGCGAAGTCTTCGCCGCCCATGCTGGGGTCAAGGCGGACGATATTGTCGGGACCGACAATCCGGGCAGCGCTTGCTGCGACTAACGCGGTCAGGGCGTGATCGGTGATAAGGGGCGGATAACCCCGGTTGTAAACAAATTCGTAAGCGGCGCCGTGCGCCGCGGTAATGCCGCTGACAATCTGTTCAATTTTGGCCGGCATTGCCGCCCGTAGCTTTTCAGACAGCGTCCTGACCGTACCCCATAGTTCTACCCGGTCGGCGATGACATTATTAGCGTAACCGCCGCGGATGCTGCCGATGGTGACTACCGCGGCGTCCAGGGGGTTGATTTGCCGGCTGACAACGGTCTGAAGGGCGTTAACGACCTGCGCGGCAACGACAACGGCATCAACCGTCTGGTGGGGGTGAGCGCCATGGCCGCCTTTGCCGACAATAGTGATTTTAATTTCATCGGTAGCGGCGCACGTCTGGCCGTAGCTCAGGCCAATCTGGCCGGCGGGCAGGGGGTTGTAAAGATGAAAGCCGAAGACGGCTTCCACTTCCGGTTCGGTCAGTACGCCTGCGGCAATCATGGGCTGGGCGCCACCAGGGCCTTCTTCGGCCGGCTGAAAAATAAACTTTACCGAGCCGGGCAGGCGCGGACGCAGGCGCTGCAGCACCATCGCCGCTCCCAGCGCGATGGCCATATGGCCGTCATGGCCGCAGGCATGCATTACGTTAGGTACCGTCGAGGCATAGGGGGCTTGGCTTTGCTCCTGGATGGGCAGGGCGTCCATATCGGCCCGCACGGCTACCGTCCGGGGGCCGGCGCCGCGGATCAGGCCGGTGACGCCGGTTAGGGCAATACCGGTTTTGACTTCTAGGCCGGCCGAGATCAGGATGGAAGCAATCACCTCGGCCGTGCGGACTTCATGAAAAGCCAGCTCCGGGTAGCGGTGGAGCTGGCGCCTGATGGCAATCAGCGTGGGCAGGTATTCGTCGACAAGATACTGCCAGTTCATGGCCTGACCTCCTGCGGATGATAGATACGTAATATATATGCCGCATTTGCCGACTTGAATACCGGCTACCATGGAAAGTGGAAATCGGAAAGTGGTATGAGGTATGAAGTATGAGGTATGAGGTATGAAGTATGAGGTATGAAGTATGAGGTATGAGGTGGTGCGGCTGAGGTTTTTTGAACAGGCTGCAGGAATATTCTGGAGGACGGCCAATATTCATAATCCAGGATATTTTACGAAAGGTGTGAATTTATGCGTGTAGTGATTGCTCCCGATTCGTTTAAAGGCAGTGTGTCGGCGCTGGGCGTGGCCAACGCCGTGGCGAACGGGGTGCGGGCGGTTTTTCCTGATGCGGAAATCATCAAGGTACCGATTGCCGACGGCGGCGAAGGTACGGTAGAAGCACTAGTTACGGCGACTGGCGGGCAAATCGTGACCCGCGAAGTCGTTGGACCACTTGGCGAACCAGTTATGGCGCATTGGGGCGTTTTAGGCGATGGTGATACGGCGGTTATTGAAATGGCGGCCGCGTCAGGCCTGACGTTGGTGCCGAAAGAGAAGCGCGACCCCCGCATTACCACCACTTATGGCACCGGTCAGCTCATTAAGGCGGTTCTCGACCGGGGCATCCGCAAAATCATCATCGGTATCGGCGGCAGCGCTACCAATGACGGTGGAACCGGTATGGCCAAAGCGCTGGGGGCGCGGTTTTTGGACGCGAGCGGCCAGGAATTGCCGCCCGGCGGGGCCGCCTTGGCCAGACTGGCCAAAATCGACCTCAGTGGTTTGGACGAGCGGCTGCGCACCACGACCATCCTGGTAGCCTGTGATGTCGACAACCCACTGTGCGGACCGCGCGGCGCTTCGGCCGTCTATGGGCCGCAAAAAGGCGCCACGCCGGAAATGGTCAAAGAACTGGACGCGGCGCTAAAAAATTTTGCCGCCGTGGCGACTGTCGCGACTGGCAAAGATGTGGCTGACTATCCGGGGGCGGGTGCGGCCGGCGGCCTGGGGGCCGGTTTGCTCTTCTTTACGGGCGCCCAGCTGCGCCCCGGGGTGGAGATTGTCCTGGAGACGACCGGCTTTGCTTCTCTTGTTGCCACCGCCGATCTGGTGATCACCGGGGAAGGGCGCACCGATTTCCAGACCGCTTACGGCAAGGCTCCGGTCGGTGTGGCCAAAGTGGCGAAGCAGTACGGTGTGCCGGTCGTCTGTCTGTCCGGCGGCCTGGGTGACGGCGCCGATGATGTCCTGGCCCAGGGTGTGGACGCGCTAATGAGTGTGGTACCGCAGCCGATGGCGCTGGACGAATGCATGGCCCATGGCGCGGAGCTTATCGAGCAGGCGGCTGCCCGCCTGTGCCGTCTGGTAAAAGTAGGCCTGACGATGAGCGCAAGATAGAGGCAAAAGAGGGTAAAAACCCTCTTTTTTTCTTTACAAACGCTCCCAGGCGGTGTATAGTAGTATTGTTAACATCTGTATGACAATGGTGTTAACGAATATTTTTGATTAAATGGTTAACTGCTTAATTTAAGGTAGTTAACATTAGCATCTACGAGGAGGCATGACCATGGACTTGATTTTGGACTTAGCCCGCAAGGTACTGGGCGGCGGCCAGCTTACCATGGCGGAGGCGCTGGCGCTGGCGCGGACGCCGGACAGCGACCTGCCGGTGCTATTGGCGATGGCCGATAAAATCCGCCAGCATTATGTAGGAGACGGCGTAGACCTGTGTGCCATTGTTAACGGCCGCTCCGGCATGTGCCCCGAAAATTGCGCCTTCTGCGCCCAATCGGCTCATCACCAGGCGCAGGTGAAAGTGTACTCTCTGTTGCCTGAGGACGAACTGGTGGCCGCGGCCAAACGGGCCGAGGAAAGCGGCGCGCTGCGGTTTGCCATCGTAACCAGCGGGCGGGGGGTGGAGGACGACGACGAATTTCCGAAAATTGTCCGCGCCTTGGCCCGCATCAAACAGGAAACACGGCTGAAGGTATGTTGTTCGCTGGGCACGCTGTCGCGGGAAAACGCTGAGGCTCTGGCGGCGGCCGGCGTCAGCCGCTATCACCATAATGTCGAGACCAGCCGGAGTTTTTACCCGCAGATCTGCAGCACCCACAGTTATGACGACCGGGTGGCCACCATTGCTGTGGCCAAGGCCGCGGGGATGGAGGTATGCTCCGGCGGCATCATTGGCCTGGGCGAAACGATGGAGCAGCGGTTGGAGATGGCCTTTGAACTAAAGAGCTACGGCGTTGACGCCGTCCCCATCAACATTCTCAATCCCATTCCGGGCACCGCCCTGGCGCACCAGCCGCCCCTGCCGCCGCGGGAAATCCTCCGCACCTTTGCCTTGTTCCGCTTTATTTTGCCCGAATGCGGCATTCGCACGGCGGGCGGTCGCGAGGTAAACCTGCGCGATTTGCAATCCCTTGGCTTAATGAGCGGCATTAGCGGCATGCTGATCGGCGGTTATCTTACCACTGGCGGGCGAGCCTGTGCCGACGACCTGCAGATGATCCGCGACCTCGGCCGGCAGCCGCTGTCGGCGCGGGAGGTCTAACCATGGGCCGCGCGCGGACGATAGCCCAAACCGGCCTGCTGGCGGCGTTTATCGCCATCACCGGTGCGATAAAGCTCCCCGGCCTGGTTCCCGGCACGGAGTTTCAGCTGTCGGCGCCGCTGGCCGTGGCCATCTGCAGTGTTTTCGGCTTTAAACGCTACATAATTGCCGGTATGCTGGCCAGTGCTGCCGGTTTGGTTCTTGGTACGCAGACGCTGCTCAATGTCTTTATCGCTTTGGTTTTTCGCCTGACGGTCGGGTTGATCCTGATGACTTTCGGCACGGCCTGGCCGGTGGTCACGTTGGCCGGGCCGGTCGGCTCGGCGATCGCCCGGCTGGCCCTCAGCGGCCTCTTGGGCAAGGCGGTCATCCCGGTACTGGCGGCGGCAGTGCCGGGCATGATTTACACGACCGTGACGGCCTGGCCGCTTACTCTGCTGTTAAAACGGGTGAAAAGTCAAACCGAAAGGATGTTGATTCATGCTGTACAGCGTTAGGATGCGCGCCGCCCAGGGCGGCCCCCATGAAGCGGGCGGGCGCCATATTTCCGGGGCTGAACGGATAGCCGGCGCCGGCGATCTGGCCGCCCTGGCAACGGAGATGTTGACCCGGGCGCTAGCGCACAGCCGGGGACGGGCCGACTTTATTAATATTACCGTCGAAGCAATAAATGCAGAAAATGTCCGTCGCGTGCCGCTGCTACCGGTCACGACGGTAGCCGTCCCTGATGTAGCGGCCGGACGGGAGGCGGCGGTTGCCCAGCTTATTAAAGCCGGTGTTGCCCCCGCGGCGGCCCGGCAGGGCCTGGCGGCCCTGCTGGGCCTGGCCGACAGTATGCGCGGCGCCATGCTGGTTTGTGCGGAGTCTGGCCGCCGTCTGGACAATAAGGCGCTGCGCGGCGTCCGCGTGTCGCGCATGGACGCCGCCGACCCGGCCGGACTGACAGCTTTTCTTAGCCGCCGGGGGCTGAACAACGCCCATGTGCGGGAAGCGCTGGTGCTGGCGGCCAAGGTGGCTGCCGCTCCCGGCGTGGTCGCCGAACTGTGCTGGTCCGACGACCCGGAGTACACGGCCGGTTATGTGGCAAGCAGCCAGGGCTACTATCGGTTTCCCTACTTGAAACCGTATGGGTCGCCGGTGGGCGGGCGGGTCTTTTTCGTTGCGCCCGGCTGTGACCAGGCGGCCCTGATCGAGTATCTGGAGCGCCAGCCCGTGTTAGTGACGGCGCCGGAGGAGGAGAGCGAATGCAGTTTGTGACCGAAGCGCTGGCCGAAATAAAGCGGCACGGCTTGTACCGGCAAATTCCTGATTACGACCCGGTTGATGCCGTCCATGTGGTGGAAGACGGCCGGCGGTATTTAATGCTGGCGTCCAATAATTACCTGGGCCTGACCCATGACCCGGCTGTCCGCGAGGCGGCGGCCGCGGCCGCCTTGCGGTATGGCGCCGGTTCCGGCGGCGCCCGGCTGACGACCGGCAGCCATCCCTTGTTTGCCGAACTGGAGCGTGAATTGGCAGCGTTTAAAGGGACAGAGGCGGCGCTGGTGTTCAATACCGGCTATATGGCCAACGTGGGCATCATCAGCGCTTTAGCCGGGCCAGGCGACGTTATTTTCAGCGATGAGCTCAATCACGCCAGCATTATCGACGGCTGCCGGCTGGCCCGAGCCAAGGTGGTAGTATACCGTCACGCCGATGCAGGGCATCTGGCCGAGTGCTTGGCGACAACGCCGTGCGCCGGCCGCCGCCTGATTGTCACCGACGGTGTGTTCAGCATGGACGGCGATATTGCGCCCCTGGACCAAATCGTGCCGCTGGCCGAGCAATATGATGCCCTCGTCATGGTGGACGATGCCCATGCCACCGGCGTCATCGGCCCGGGCGGCCGCGGGACGACCGCCTATTTCGGGCTAAAGGGGCGGGTGCATATTGAAATGGGCACGCTGAGCAAGGCGCTGGCGGCCGAAGGCGGTTATGTGGCCGGTCGACGCGAGCTAATTGATTATTTGGTTAATAAAGCGCGCAGTTTTATATTTTCCACCGCCCTCGCCCCGGCGACGGTGGCGGCGGCGACGGCGGCGCTCAGAGAGCTGGCCGCTCGTCCCGCCCTGGTGGCGACGCTCCAGGCCAACGCCCGGTATCTGCGCGATCGCTTAAACGAAGCAGGCTTTAACGTAGCAAGCAGCGTAACCGCCATAATCCCCGTTATCGTCGGCGAGGCGGACGCGGCGGTGGCCATGGCCCGCAGCCTCAAAGAAGCCGGCCTGATTGTTTCCGCCATCCGGCCGCCAACCGTTCCGCCCGGCACCTGTCGGCTCCGGCTGACGGTGTCGGCAGCGCATTCCAGGGAAGATCTGGCGGCGGCCGCCGAACATATTATTGCTGCCGGACGGCGGCTGGGAATTGTGAAGGAGTGAGAGCTTATGTCCGGACTGTTTATTACTGCTACCGATACCGAAGTTGGCAAAACGGTGATTACCGGCGCGCTGGCAGCGGCGCTCAGGCAGCGCGGCCTGGCGGTGGGCGTGATGAAGCCGGTTGCTTCCGGCGGCGTCACTAGCCAGGACGGTAAGCTCTTAGCCGAAGATGCGACTTTTCTCATGCGGGCCGCCGGCCTGGCGGAAAGCGAGCGGTCCTACGTCAACCCCGTCTGTTTGGCGCCGGCCCTCACCCCGGCGGTCGCCGCGGTCGAAAGCGGCGTAACGATAAACGTACCTGACCTGGTTGCTGCCTGCCGCTGCCTGCTAAACCGTTACCCTATGGCACTGATCGAAGGCGTGGGCGGCATTACGGCCCCTATTTGGGAGGAGTACCTGGTAGTCGACCTGATGGCCGAACTGGCGCTGCCCGCCCTGGTGGTTGCCCGCCCCAACCTGGGCACCATCAACCATACGGTGCTGACGGTCGACTATGCCCGGCGCCGCGGCATCAAGGTGGCCGGCATCATCATCAACGGCTGGGATGAGGCCAAAGCCGGCGTCCTGGAGCGGAGCAACCTGGCCTACATCGAGCGGCTGACCGGCGTGCCGGTGCTGGGTAAGTTCCCTTATAGCCCAGACATAAGCGTGCCGAAAGCCAAGGTAACGGACTTAGCTGCTCTGGCCGAGCAGCATTTGGCCATCGACCGGATTATCGAACTGTTAGGAGGCACCGACCATGCAGGACATTGAACGGAAAGACAAGACCTATGTCTGGCACCCTTTCACCCAGATGCAGGACTGGGTGGAGAACAAACAGCTGGTTATCGCCGCCGGCGATGGGATTAAACTGATTGATATCGACGGCAAAGCTTATTATGACGGCGTTTCCTCGCTGTGGCTCAATGTCCACGGCCATCGCAAGGCAGCAATCGACCAGGCCATTATCGACCAGTTGGGCAAAATTGCCCACACGACCATGCTGGGCCTGGCCAATATTCCAGCCGCCGAACTGGCGGAGCAGCTTGTCAAAATCGCGCCGCCCGGCTTGACGCGGGTATTCTACTCGGACAGCGGTTCCACGGCGGTGGAGATCGCCGTGAAAATGGCGTACCAATACTGGCAGCTCAAAGGCCAAACGCAGAAAAAGAAGTTTATCACCCTGACCAACGCCTACCATGGCGACACGGTCGGCTCGGTCAGTGTTGGCGGCATCGACCTTTTTCATCGCATTTTCGCGCCTCTCTTGTTCGAGACCGTCCATGCCCCGTCGCCGTCCTGTTTTCACTGTACGCTGGGCGATTCGCCCGCCGCGTGCGGCTTTGCCTGTGTGGTCGCCGTGGAAAAACTGCTTGCTGACCATCATGGCGAAATCGCGGCCATGGTGGTCGAACCCCTGGTGCAGGGCGCGGCCGGCATGCTGGTGCAGCCGCCCGGGTATCTGCGGCGCGTCCGGGAGCTTACCCAGAGGTACGGCGTCCTTCTGATCGTGGACGAAGTGGCCACCGGCTTTGGCCGCACGGGGCGCATGTTCGCCTGTGAGCACGAAGGCGTCAGTCCCGACCTCATGACCATGGCCAAAGGCATTACCGGCGGCTATCTGCCGCTCGCCGCCACCTTGACGACGGACGAGATCTATAACGCCTTTCTCGGCCCGGTGGAAGCGCAAAAGACCTTTTTCCACGGTCATTCCTACACCGGCAACCCGCTGGCTTGTGCCGCGGCGCTGGCCAACTTGCGCATTTTCCGCGACGAGCAGGTGATTGAAAACCTCGGCCCCAAAATTGAAGCCGCCCGCCGCAAGCTGGCAGCATTTTGGCAGCTGGCGGCCGTCGCCGATATCCGCCAGTGCGGCCTGATGATTGGCATCGAGCTCATGCAGGACAAGGCGACGAAACAGCCGTACCCACCGGCCTGGCGGATGGGCCACCGCGTGTGCATGAAAACGCGCGAATACGGCCTCATCATCCGTCCCCTCGGCGACGTCGTGGTGTTTATGCCGCCGCTGGCCAGCACGGTGGAAGAGATCGAGGAAATGCTGGACATCATCTACCGGGCCATCGCCGAAGTGACCAATTGTTAATATTTGTTCGGCCGCCATCACGGCGGCTTATTTTTAGCAGGTAATCCTGCGGAATTGGGCGAAGTAATAAATAGATAAGAATATTTGTAATATGGAGGTATGTCGATGAATTTGGCTCAATTTCCCCGGCGGCGCTATACCGCAGGACCGACGCCGCTCGAAAAACTGACGCGGCTGTCGGAAGTCCTCGGCGGTCCGGATATCTACATCAAGCGCGATGACTTGCTTGGCCTGGCGGCGGGCGGCAACAAGACGCGGAAATTGGAGTTTTTGGTAGCCGATGCCCTGCTGCAGGGGGCAGACACGCTTATTACCTGCGGCGCTGTGCAGTCCAACCATTGCCGCCTGACCTTGGCGGCGGCGGTAAAGGAGGGTCTGAAATGCCGTCTCGTGTTGGAAGAGCGGGTTCCGGGCAGCTACAACCCTGACGCCAGCGGTAACAACTTCCTCTTCCGCCTCATGGGGGTAGAGGCGGTCAAAGTGGTGCCCGGCGGCTCGGATATGATGCAAGCCATGGAGGCCGTTGCCGCGGAAGTGGCCCAAGAGGGGCGCAAGGCCTATATTATTCCAGGCGGCGGCTCCAACGAAATCGGCGCTACCGGCTATGTGGCCTGCGCCGAGGAAATCTTGGCCCAGGCCTTTGATCAAGGCATCAACTTTGACTGCATCGTAACGACAAGCGGCAGTGCCGGCACTCATGCCGGTCTGGTAGTCGGCTTCTGGGGAAATAACAGCAATATCCCGGTTATTGGCATCAACATCAGCCGCAAGAAGGACGTCCAGGAGGAACTGGTCTACAACCTGGCGCAGCGTACTGCCGCCCGCGTCGGTGTTAGGGGCGGTATTCCCCGCACGGCGGTGCAGTGTTTCGATGAATATGTGGGACCCGGCTATTCCCTGCCCACGCCGGCAATGGTCGAAGCAGTAACGCTGCTGGCCCGCACCGAGGCTATTCTCCTTGATCCCGTGTATACCGGCAAAGCCATGGCCGGACTGATTGATTTAATCCGCCAAGGCTATTTCAAGAAAGGGCAGAAGGTGCTGTTTGTCCATACCGGCGGCTCGCCGGCCTTGTATGCCTACACGCGTACTTTTTACGACAGCAAAATCGTTTAACCCATTTGTTCAGCCGCCTCCGCTTATTTAGCAGAAAGACGGCAGCAGGCGGGGAAAATGGAAAAGATAAAGGCTTGTCAGCGCTCCTGCTGCCTGACGGCCTTTTTCTTTTATCGCCGCTTTGCCTGGCGGAGGACAAGGGTTTTTGCTTTTTTCCCGGTTTTGCCATATAATGTAATGTATTGAGGGAAAGTGGAAAATGGAAAGTGGTAAGTTGGAAAGTGGAAAGCCGCATAATAAGCAATAATTAAGGGGGCTGGAGCATGCAATTTGTTGCCGACCTGCATGTTCATACCGTGGCCAGTGGCCACGCCTACAGCACGGTGCTCGAAATTGCCCGCGCCGCTGCCGACCGGAAACTTGCGATGATTGCCCTTACTGACCATGGGCCGGGTATGCCGGGCGGCCCGCACCCATATCACTTCAGCAACCAAGTCGTCATTCCCGCCGAATTGTTCGGGGTAAGAATACTTAAAGGGATTGAGGCCAACGTCATGGACCGGGACGGCCGGCTTGACCTTGACGAAGGTCGCCTGGCCAAGATGGACATCGTGCTGGCCGGCCTGCATACCTACTGTGCCCCGTACGGTACGGTGGAAGAAAATACAACCATGATGATTAATGCCATGAAAAATCCTTGGGTCGACGTCATTGTTCACCCTGGTAATCCGGAATATCAGGTGGACCTGGAAGCGGTGGTCAAAGCGGCCGTTCGCTATGACGTAGCGCTGGAAATCAACAATAGCTCCCTAACCGTATCCCGGCAAGGCAGCGCGCCGTACTGCCACACGCTTGCCGGCCTCGCCAAAACTTACGGCGCCAAACTTATTGTCGGCAGCGACAGCCATTTCGCCTTGTCGGTAGGCGATTTCGGTGCCGCTGCCGCGCTACTCGCCGCCGAGGGCATCGGGCCGGAAATGGTGCTTAATACTTCGCTTGAGCGGATTTTTGCCCATTTACGCCGCCGCACCAACCGGCGGCACAGTTTCTGAGGTGACAACATGGAAGACTTACGCCTCGTAATTATTACCGGTATGTCAGGTGCCGGCAAAAGCCAGGTGGCACGCGCCATGGAAGACTTGGGCTATTTTTGCGTCGATAACCTGCCGCCGGCCCTGATCCCTAAGTTTGCCGAACTGTGCGCCCAATCGGCGGGGCGTGTGCGCAAAATCGCCCTGGTAGTCGACATCCGGGGCGGCGAATTTTTTGACACCCTTGTGCAGGTACTCGAGGACATGGAGAAGCAAGGGTTTTTCTACGAAATCCTGTTCCTGGAAGCGGCCGACGAGACCCTTATCCGGCGGTACAAGGAAACGCGGCGACGCCACCCCATGGCTCCCCACGGCCGCATCAGCGAAGGCATTAGCCGCGAGCGCGACCGACTGGAACATATCCGGGGCCGCGCCACCCATATTATCGATACTTCTGACTTGTCCACGGCCCAGCTTAAAGACAAAATCGCTGCCTTGTTTGCCGGTGAGCGCGAATATGAGCGCATGACCATCACGGTGGTGTCGTTCGGGTTTAAATACGGCATCCCCCTTGATGCCGATATGGTTTTTGACGTGCGCTTTTTGCCCAATCCGTTTTATGTAGAGTCACTGCGGAAAAAGAGCGGCGAGACCCCGGAAGTGAGCGAATATATCTGGAAGTGGCCGATTACCCAGCAGTTTATGGAAAAGCTGGGCGGGCTGGTCGACTTTCTGGTTCCCAACTACATCAAAGAGGGCAAAAGCCAATTGATTATTGCCGTTGGTTGCACAGGCGGCCTGCACCGTTCGGTTTTTGTAGCCAACAAGATCTATGAAGGGCTGCGCAACAAGGGGTATAAAGTTAATGTGGAACACCGGGATATCAAGCATAATATCGTCGAACCCTGTTGAGGCTGATGCTAGCGGCAAGGGGTGGTAACCGTGCATTTTTTGAAATGGCTGTACCCGGGCATGAAACTCAAGCGCTGGCTGCTATTGTTTTCCCTGGGCGCCATCGCCGCCAGCCTGGGCTTGGCGATTGTCTTCAACTATAAGTTTGTCGGTTCGGTGGAGGAAGCGCTGTTTAAATTTGTTTACCGGACTACCGGTAAATATTACTACACCGCCACCACCGTTGCCGGCATCGGCATCATCGCTCTCGGCTTGGCGACCATGACCTTCGCCACCCGGCAAATTATCCGTTCGGTAATCAGTGTGCTGGTGCCGGAGGGGTCGGAGCGGCTGGTGGAAATTATTTTTCAAAAGCGTAAACTTAATCGCGGGCCGGCGATTGTCGTTATTGGCGGCGGCACCGGTCTGTCGGTCTTGTTGCGGGGGATAAAGTCGGTGACCAGCAATGTGACGGCCATTGTTACGGTGGCCGACGACGGCGGTTCGTCCGGGCGCATCCGGGAAGATTTGGGCATTATTCCGCCCGGCGACCTGCGCAACTGCTTGGTAGCTCTGGCCGACACCGAGCCGCTGATGGAGAAGCTCTTTCAGCACCGGTTCGGCGGCGCCGGCGACTTGGCCGGCCACAGCTTCGGCAACCTCTTCCTTGCCGCCATGACCGAGGTATTGGGTGATGTGGAACTGGCACTCAAAGAGTCCAGCAAAGTCCTGAAAGTGCGGGGGCAGGTGCTGCCGGCTTCCACCACTACCATCCGCCTGGTGGCTGAAATGACTGACGGCACCCTGGTTGAAGGAGAATCGCAAATTCCCCTCGCCAAAAAGACCATCAAGAGAATTAGCATTAGGCCGCACGACGCACAGCCGGTGGAAGCGGCGCTCGAGGCCATCCGCGACGCCGATGTCTGCATTCTCGGGCCGGGCAGCCTGTATACCAGCGTTATGCCCAATCTGCTGGTGCAGGGCATTGCCGATGCCTTGCGCCAGAGTGAAGCGGTCAAAATCTATATCTGCAATGTCATGACCCAGCCGGGCGAAACGGATGGCTATACGGCGTCGCGGCATGTGCAGGCCATTTTTGATCATGTCGGGCCGGGCGTTATTGATTACGTTGTCGTCAATGTGCAGGAAGTCGCGGAAAGCCTTCAGAATACTTACGCCCGCCAGGGCGCCTACCCTGTTTTGGCCGATATCGAGGCCATCGAGGCGATGGGCGTTAAGGTGATTGGCGCTAACCTCATCAGCGAAACAAACCTGGTGCGCCATGACCCGGTTAAATTGTCCCGCACCATCGTCGACCTGGTCTATAAACTAAAAAGTACTTCCGAGCGGATGAAGCTGCTCGATTATTATCTCATTGCCGAAAACATCAAGGAGATTAAAGACTGACGGAGTTGATTCACCTTTGTCTTTTTCCGCGGAAGTAAAAAACGAACTGGCCCGCGTCGCCGGCGACAATCAGTGCTGCCACCTGGCCGAACTGGCGGCGTTGATGCGAATGGGCGGCGCGGTGTCCATCGGTGGCAATAAGAACCTTGGCATCAATTTCACCACGGAAAATGCCGCCGTGGCTCGCAAGGTCCTGGCCCTGATCAAACGGGGCTTCAGTCTCAAAACCGAGGTCGTGGTTACCCGCGGCCGCCGGCTAAAAAAAAATAACGCTTATCATATCAAGGTGCTTCCTTCCCCGGTGGTCGCCGAGCTGTTAGCCGCGCTCGGCATCATGAAAGGCGACAGTATTAACGTCGGCCGTGACAGCGGCATGTTGCGCAAGGCCTGCTGCCGGCGGGCTTACTTGCGCGGCGCTTTTTTAGGCGGCGGTTCGGTTAACCGGCCGGAAGGCGACTATCATTTGGAACTGGTCACCGGCAATCTTGATTTCGCCAAGACGCTGGTGCGGCTGTTAAAGTCGTTCGGCCTGCCGGGCCGTCTGACCGACCGCAAAGGCGATTATATTGTTTATCTCAAGGACGGTGAGGCCATCACTTCCTTTTTGCGCATCATCGGCGCCCATTCCGCTCTGATGGAGTTCGAGAACGTGCGGGTGGTCAAAGACATGCGCAACAAGGTCAACCGCCTGGTCAACTGTGAGACGGCCAACCTGCAGAAGACGGTCAACGCCGCGCTGCGGCAGGTGGAAAACATCGAGTTCATTGCCCGTACAATCGGCCTGGACAAGCTGCCGCCGTCACTTAAGGAGGCGGCGGAGGCGCGTTTGGCCTACCGGGAGGCTACGCTCCAGGAACTGGTCGATGCGCTGGACGGGCGGGTAAGTAAATCGGGCATGAACCACCGCCTGCGCAAACTGGAGCAAATTGCCCGGGAACTGAGGGGGGAAGCGCCGTGACGAAGGCAAAAAAACTGCTTGCCGTCGCCTTAATTTGCGGGGGCGGCTTTCTCTTTTGGCTGTTTTCGCCGGCAGGCGGGGTGCCTATTCTGGCTTATCACATGGTGGATCCGGCCCCGGAAGTTTACAGCATTGATCCGGCTGATTTTGAAGAGCAGATGCGTTATTTGGCCAAGGAGGGCTATACCGCCATCTCGCTGGCCGAGATGCTGGACGGGCTGGCCGGCAAGCGGACATTGCCGGCCAAACCAATTGTGATAACTTTTGACGACGGTTACCGGGACAATTATACTACCGCCCTGCCGATCCTCGAGAAATACAATTTCAAAGCCACTGTCTTCGTCATCGCCGGCCAGGTGGGCCAGAGCGGCTATTTGACCTGGGAGGAAATCAAGGACATGCAGCGGCGCCATGTCGAAATCGGTTCTCATACTTTAAGTCATGCGGCACTGACCGACATTACCCTGCCGGAACGGCAGCGGGAAGTTGGTCTGTCGAAGCAGGTGTTAGAGCGCCACCTGGGAACGCCGGTGGAATTTTTCGCCTATCCTTACGGCAAATTTGACCCGGCTATATTTGCCATTTTGCAGGAAGCAGGTTATCGCGGCGCCTGCTCCGGCATTGCCGGTCTTAACTTTCAGGGGGACAACGCTTACCGTCTGAAACGGGTCAATATTCCCCGGCCGCGGTATGGCCTGTGGGAATTCAGGCTGCGCCTGCTGCGGGCGCATGTTTATGCCAAGCTTGGGATATAAATCCAAATACAAATTATATTACAAGTGATGACTGTTTTTAACCACGGAGAGCGCAGAGAGCGCGATATTCATCGCGCTAAGAATAAAAATCAAATATCTCCGTGTCCTCTGTGGTTCCAATACTTATCGTGGTTTTACCATTTTTCAGAAGGCAGCGGTTGCAGTTGCGAGTATGCGGCCAGTTGCTGCCGTACGGCCGCTATCGCCGCGTCCGGGGTGACGGAGCGCAGGCAGCGTATATCCTGGTGACGGCACACTTTTTTATGGCAGGGAGCACAATCGGCCTCGCCCTGCAGGATGACGTGACCAGGCGTCAGCGGCCCATACTTGCGCGGGTCGGTTGGGCCAAAAATGCTGACGGTCGGGACGCCGAGGGCGACGGCCATGTGGAGCGGCCCGGTGTCGCCGGTGAGTACGACCCGGCAGCGGGCCAAGAGAGCCGCCAACTCAAGCAGCGTGGTGCTGCCGGCGGCGTCGATGCACGCCGTGCCGGCCTGCTGGGCGATATAAGCGGTAACTTCTTTGTCACGGGGACCGCCGGTCAGCAGAATACGGCAATCGACGCCCAAAGCCGCGGCCACGGCGGCGAAACTGGCGGGGGGCCAGTTCTTGGCCGGCCAGGTAGTGACAGGGTTGATGGCCACCAGCACCTCATCAGGCTCGACGCCGTGCGCGGCCAGAAAGCGGTCAGCAAAGGCGACGGCCTCACGGGTCAGGCAGAGGGTCATATTATAGTCGGCGGTCCGTATGCCAAGTGGCCGCAGGATGCTTAAATACTGCTGAATCACATGGACATCGTCGGCCAATTTTGGCGCCTGTTCGGTCATAAACAGCCAATTGAACTCCCGGGTGCCGCCCAGGCCGATGCGGCGCGGTGCGCCGGTGGCGCTGGTTACCAGCCCGCTTAAAAACAGGCCGTGCACGTCGAGGGCCACATCGAAAGGACGACAGCCCAAATCTTCGCCCAAGTGGCGCCACAGGCGGCGGGCTTCGCCCAGGCGGCCGGACTGCAAATTGCGTTCCCAGCGCTCACGGGGCCAGACATACAATTCATCAATGTACGGATTGGCGACGAGTACGTCAGCGGGACCTTCGCCGACCACCCAGGTCAGGTGGCAGGCGGGGCAGGCCGTTTTTAAGGCTTTGGCCACCGGCGTGCAGTGCAGCACATCGCCGATGGAACTTAGCCGGATGAGGACGACGCGTTTGTTGTTCAGCATACTTTGCTCCTTACAGCATTTGTTTCGCTTTAATTAATATACCCCACTTTGCCGCCTGAAGCCAATGCCAAAAAGAAAATACGCCGGTTAACGCGGCGGCTATAGGTGGATTTTTCTGCAATTTTACATAATATGCCGTCCTTGATATAATGAGGGTATGTTGGTAGCAAAGGAGGGTACATAGTGCGTAAATGGTTGTGTAAAGGATTGCTGGGCATTCTGCTCGGTCTGAGTGTGGCTGCGCCGGTGGCCGCCGGGCAGCGTCCTGACAGCCTTGATATTCTAAAACTGCCGGAGTGGACGGTGTCGTCTAGCCATTATGGCGGCAAGCTGCTATTATCGGACAGTCCTGAAACGGTGACGGCCGACGGTATTCTCTATCAAGACAAAGTAGCCGGTGACGTGCGGCTGTTTTTCCATCATGTGAACGGGACAGCGGCGCCGAAGAAAGTGGTTGTCCTCTTAGAGAATGATGGCAGTGAGCCAGCGCAGATTACCGTTTATCAGTACGGTCTGGGCGGCCCGGGTCGTGACTATCTGGCGGTAGGCAAGATGGCCCAGCTTCGCTATTTTGGCAAGAGCGATATTTACCTGGTCGAAGTACCGGCCAAAGACAGCCGGCTGCTGATTGCCGAACTGGACGGAATGGTGGTCGAGCCTAACATGCTGGTTAACGGCATTTATGATTTTAAGACCGACCGGCCGGTAACCGTTAAGGTAATGATGCTGCCGGTCAACGCCGATGCGAAGAAGTTTGCCGCGCAGGCGAAGGTGCTGCCGCCTGACGAGTACCGGCTGCGCGGCACCTTCGACGGGGCCAACCGCATGCTTATCCCGCATAAAGTCTACAATCCCGGCGACCACGGCCCGGTAGCGCTTACCTTGGCCGACAATGAGGTCGACCGCTATGTAGAGGGCATCGACGCTACCGACGGCAGCAAGGTGCTCAATTACGGCAACTACGGCATCGTCTACAAGCTGTTTCTGCCGTCGGCCGGCTCGGGGAAAATCGGCTATTTCCTTAATCCGCGCGGCGGCGTGTATGCCGGCGCGCTGGCGGTAAAGTACCGGCATGAAACCGGCGAGCCGCTGCCGACGCCGTCCGGCCAGGTGGCGTTCGGCGCCGATAAGCTGAATGATTTCGCCCCGATCGGCACGTTTGACGTCGGCCAGTCGCTGTGGCTCACTTTCAGCCCTCCCGGCGCCTCCAACTTGCCGGTGAAAATCGTTATTCTGCCGCAGTAGGAAGAACGCAGCACGCGTCGCGCAAAATCTGCGCCGCATAGTATTGATTCCCGGCCGCAAACGGGCTAAAATATAAAAGTATAATTTTGCTTCCCATTCATATATTGGCGGCAAGGAGGGATTCATATATGGCGAAGCACATCCTTACTGTAAATACAGCTTCCCTGCAAAAGACGGTACATACCGGCGGCTGCGGGGAATGTCAGACTTCCTGCCAATCGGCTTGCAAGACGTCCTGCACCGTTGGCAATCAGGTCTGCCAGAAGTAGGCCGTCAGCCCCTTGCCCCTGTAGGGGGCAAGGGGCTTGACTTTTAGTAAGAAAGGTGAAGCTAATGCGCGAGTCTAGTATTCATAAATTTCATATAAACGGCATGTATCTGCTGCTTGATGTCAACAGCGGCGCCGTCCACGTCATCGACAAGCTGGTTTACGACGTTTTGGATCTTTTTGATGGCGCTAACGATGCGGCTGTCCTGGCGGCCTTAGCCGGCGTTTACGGTGCAGGCGCGGTTAAAGAAGCGCTAACCGAGCTGCACGAGCTTATTGACCAGGGGCTGCTTTTCGCCCCTGAACTGACCGTGCCGTCTACTTTCAGCGATAAGCCCATCGTCAAATCGCTGTGTCTACATGTGGCCCATGACTGTAACCTGCGCTGCCGTTATTGCTTTGCCGGTACCGGCGATTTCGGCCACGACCGGGGGTTGATGACCAAAGAGGTGGCCGAGCAGGCCGTTGAATTTCTCATTGCCAGCAGTGGCCCGCGCCGCCACTGTGAAATCGACTTTTTCGGCGGCGAACCGCTGCTTAATATGGAGGTTGTTCGCCACACGGTAGATTATGTGCGCCGTCGCGCTGCCGAGACAGGCAAGATTTTTAAGCTCACCTTGACCACTAACGCCGTTCTCTTAGACGACGCAATTATTAACTATTTGAATGAGCATAATATCAGTCTGGTGCTCAGCCTGGACGGCCGGCGCGAGGTCCATGACCGGATGCGGCCTGATGCTTTGGGGCGCGGCAGTTATGACGAGGTAGTGGCCAATATCAAAAGAGCCGTGGCGTCCCGCAATGGCCAAAACTATTATGTGCGCGGTACCTTTACGGCTTATAACATCGACTTTGCCGCTGACGTGCTGGCCATGGCCGATTTGGGCTTTACCCAGTTGTCGGTTGAGCCGGTGGTGGGCAAAGATAGCGACTATGCCCTAAGGGAGGAACATTTACCTGAATTGTTCCGCCAGTATGAAATCTTGGCCGCCGAATATCTGGAGCGCAAGTTTACCGGGCGGGGCTTCGACTTTTTCCACTTTAACCTGGAGCTTAACAACGGCCCTTGTGTGGCCAAGCGGCTGAGCGGCTGCGGCGCCGGCCACGAGTATTTTGCCGTGACGCCGACCGGCCAGCTTTACCCATGCCACCAGTTTGTCGGCCGGGACGAGTTTTGTCTTGGCACCGTTTTTGAAGGAGTGAAAAACACCGCTCTGCCGCAAAAGTTCCGCCAGGCCCATGCCCTGAACAAGGAAGCCTGCCGCCAGTGCTGGGCGCGGTTTTACTGCAGCGGCGGCTGTCACGCCAACGCCCACTTGTTCCACGGCGATATCAATAAGCCCTATGAGCTGGGCTGCGCCCTGCAAAAGAAGCGGCTCGAGTGCGCCCTGATGATTCAGGCCAAATTAGCACTGGCCCGGCAGGGAAAAGACGCATAACTGTGGAATACTGTGGAATATTTAAAATAAAACCACGAACATAATCATGCCAATAATTGGCACCACAAGACACGAAAAATATTTTTAACTACAGAGGACACAGAGGCGCGATATTCATCGCGCTAAACTAAAAAGATTATCTCTCCGCGTCCTCCGTGGTTCCTAATATTTTGGATCGTCGAAAGGGAGTAGCCATGGAGCGCTGCAATGTCAAAGTCACCGGCATTGTCCAAGGGGTGGGATTCCGCCCCTTTGTTTATAACCTGGCCCGCCGCCACGGTCTGGCGGGGTGGGTGCTTAACGACACCGTCGGCGTGGAAATCGAAGTGGAGGGGGATAGCGCCAGCCTGGACGCTTTTCTCACCGCCCTGCGCACAGAAGCGCCGCCGCTCGCCCGCCTTGCGACGGTGACTGTTGAGCGTCGCCCGGCTACCGGCGCGCGGGAGTTTGTCATCCGTCACAGCGAGGGCGCGCCGGGACGCACCGCCCTGGTGTCGCCCGATGTGGCCACCTGCGCCGACTGCCAGCGGGAAATGCTTGACCCGGCCGACCGGCGGTACCGCTATGCCTTCATCAACTGCACCAACTGCGGGCCCCGCTATACCATTATCAAGGACGTGCCCTACGACCGGGCCACGACTACCATGGCGTCCTTTGTCATGTGCCCGGCCTGTCAGGCCGAATATGACGACCCCGCCAATCGTCGGTTTCATGCCCAGCCCAACGCCTGTCCGGTCTGCGGCCCTGTTTACCGCCTGGTTGACCGGGCCGGGCGGGAGGTGGCCGGCGACGTGTTTGACGCCGTGCGGGCACTGGTCGCCGATGGGCATATTGTCGCCGTCAAGGGTATCGGCGGCTACCACCTGGCCTGCGATGCCAAGAACGTGGCGGCGGTGAAAGCCTTACGGGAACGCAAAATTCGGGAGGACAAGCCCTTTGCCGTCATGTGCGGCAGCCTGGCGGCTGTCCGCCGGCGCTGCCAGCTGTCGCCGGCCGAAGAAGAACTCTTAACCGGCATTGTCCGGCCGATTGTGCTTTTGGCCAAAAGCGAAGGCTATGACCTGGCGGACAGCGTCGCTCCCGGCAACCCCTATCTCGGGGTGATGCTGCCGTACGCGCCGGTGCACTGGCTGCTGCTCGGTGAAGACGATGTTTGGGTGATGACGAGCGGCAATACGAGCGACGAGCCGATTGCTTACGACGATGCCGACGCGCGGGAGCGTCTGGCCGGCATTGCCGACTATTTTCTTGTTCATAATCGCCCCATTTATCGCCGGGCCGATGATTCGGTGGCGCGCGTTGTTCGCGGCCAACCCTATCTGCTCCGCCGCAGCCGCGGCTATGTTCCGTCGCCGCTGGCGCTGGCCCGGCCGCAGGCGCCGGTGTTGGCCTGCGGCGGCGAGCTAAAGAATACCTTTTGCCTGACCCGGGACAATCTGGCGTTTATGAGCGCCCATATCGGGGATTTGGAGAACATGGCCACTTTCACGGCATACACCGACGCCATTGCCCATTACCAGCGGCTATGTAACGTCCAGCCTGCCGTGGTGGCCTATGACCTGCACCCCGAATATTTGTCCACGAAGTATGCTCTATCTCGGCCGGAACCGAAAATCGGCATCCAGCATCACCATGCCCATATTGCCGCCGTGCTGGCCGAGCACGGCCGGGATGACAAAGTGATTGGCGTGGCTTTTGACGGTACCGGCTACGGTACTGATGGCCACCTGTGGGGCGGCGAGTTTCTGCTTGCCGATTGCCGCGACTTTGTCCGCGCTGCCCACTGCCGCTATTTGCCGTTGCCCGGCGGCGCTAAGGCCATCAAGGAGCCCTGGCGCCTGGCGGCCTGGGTGCTTTATAAGCTCTATGGCCGGGCCGCTGCCGGCCTTGACATCCCTTTCGCCCGCACGCTGCCGCCGGAGTGGGAGCTCGTGGTGCAGGCCGCGGATAAGGGACTGAATGCGCCGCTGTCATCGGGGGTCGGCCGGCTGTTTGACGCTGCGGCGGCTCTCCTTGGTATTCGTAACCGAATTAATTATGAAGGTCAGGCGGCGGTCGAGCTCGAACTGGCGGCTGTCGGCGGGGCGGCGGCGCCGCTGCCTTATGATATTAAAGAGGAAACGCCGGCCGTGCTTGATTTTTATCCCGCGTTTGCGGCCTTGACCGAACGGCTTGCCCGCGGGGCAAGCGTCGCCGATTTGGCCGCGGCCTTCCACGCCACGGTGGCGGCGGCGACGGCCGACATGGTGGGGCGCATCAGCCGGGCTACCGGGATTCGTACGGTCGCCCTCAGCGGTGGCGTTTTCCAAAATATTACCCTCTTGGAACAAATCGTTGGAATGTTACAGCAACAAGGATTGACAGTCCTGCTCCACCGCCAGGCGCCGCCCAATGACGGCGGGCTGGCCCTGGGACAGGCGGTCATTGCCGGAGAAAGGAGCCGATAAACCGATGTGTTTGGCCGTACCTGCCGAAATAATCTCCCGCCAGGATATGCTGGCCACTGTTTCTGTCAGCGGCGTCACCCGCCAGGTCAGCCTCGTGCTGCTGCCGGAGGCGCAGGTAGGTGACTATGTACTTATTCACGCCGGCTTTGCCATCCAGAAAATTGACGCGGAAGAAGCCCGGCGGACGCTAGAGCTGTTTAAGGAGCTGGAAGAGCAGTATGAAGAGTTTAACGACTGACCGGGTGCGTCAGCTGGCTGACTTTTTTACCGCCGAGATTGCCCGGCTCGCCGACCGCCCGCTCCGGCTGATGGAAGTGTGCGGCACTCATACGGTGGCAATTTTTAAAGCCGGCATCCGCCAACTTTTGCCGGAGCAGGTGGAGCTGGTCAGCGGTCCAGGCTGTCCGGTGTGCGTGACGCCAAATGACTATCTGGACACCGCCATTGCCTACAGCCGTCAGGACGATGTCATTATTGCCACCTTCGGCGATATGTTGCGCGTGCCGGGCTCGTCATCCAGCCTGATGCAGGAAAAGGCGCAGGGCGCCGATATCCGCATCGTCTATTCGCCCCTTGACAGCCTCGCCATCGCTCGGGCCCATCCAGATAAGAAGGTCATTTTTTTGGCGGTGGGGTTTGAGACGACGGCGCCAACGACCGCCGCCGCCATTTTGGCGGCCGAAGAGGCCCATATTGACAACTTTTTTGTGCTTTCGTCGCATAAATTAGTGCCGCCGGCGCTCCGGGCCCTCTTAACCGCCGGCGATGCCGGTGTTCGGGTGGACGGTTTTCTGCTCCCCGGGCATGTCTGCACCGTTACCGGCCTGGCGCCCTTTCGCTTCCTGACCGAAGAGTTTGGCACGCCGGCCGTGGTGGCCGGCTTTGAAGCTCTCGACATTTTGCAGGCGGTATATATGCTGGTCAAACAAACCCGTGCGGGCGTGGCGCAGCTGGAAAACCAGTATGCCCGCGTTGTCCGGCCTGAGGGCAATCCGGCGGCGTTGGCAGCGCTGGCCAAGGTATACGGCGAAGTAGATGCCGCCTGGCGCGGTATTGGCGTAATTCCCGCTTCGGGGCTGGGTGTGCGGGAAGAGTACGCTCGCTTCGATGCCCGGTACGTCCTGAGCGTCGGCGTCGAGCCGACCCGCGAGGCGCCCGGTTGCCGCTGCGGCGAAGTGCTGCGGGGCGTGATCAAGCCACCGGCCTGCCCGCTCTTTGGCCGCACCTGCACGAGCGAGCATCCGGTAGGCGCGTGCATGGTGTCGGTAGAAGGCGCCTGCGCGGCCTGGTATAAATATGGCGCCGGGAGGTGGCAGTTTTGAGCGAACGGATTAAACTCGCCCATGGCAGCGGCGGCAAGCTCAGCCATGATTTGGTGCGGGAGGTCATGCTGCCGGCTTTTGCCAACGCTGCGCTGGCGGAAATGCACGATGGGGCAAAGGTGACCGTCGGCGGCGCCCGCCTGGCGTTTACAACCGATTCGTACGTGGTAAAGCCGCTGTTTTTCGCCGGCGGCGACATTGGCAAACTGGCGGTATGCGGCACCGTCAACGATCTGGCGATGACCGGCGCCGAACCGCTATATCTCAGCGCCGGCTTTATCATTGAAGAAGGCTTTGCTATCGACGACCTGCGGCGCATTGTGGCCTCCATGCGCCGCGCCGCCGACGAAGCCGGGGTGGCGATCGTCACCGGCGATACGAAAGTAGTGGAAAAAGGGGCCGTGGACGGCTTATATATCAATACGGCCGGCGTGGGCGTGCTGCCTAGCGGCGTGGATATTTCGCCCAAGCGCGTCCGACCTGGACAGGATATTATTCTCAGCGGTCCGATTGGCGACCATGCTATTGCTGTCATGAGCGAGCGGCATGGGCTGACGCTGCCGGAAGAAGTGGTCAGCGACTGTGCGCCGCTGGCCGGACTGGTCAAAGCTATTCTCACCGCTGTGCCCGATGGGGTGGTACTGCTGCGGGACCCCACCCGCGGCGGTGTAGCCACGACCCTCAATGAAATTGCTACTCAGGCCCAGGTGGGCATTTTCCTGGATGAAACGGCTATTCCCGTCCGCCCGGCGGTGCAGGCCGTTTGTGAAATTCTGGGATTTGATCCGTTGTACCTCGCTAACGAAGGGAAAATGCTTGTCTTTGTCGAACAAGCATTTACAGAGCAGGTACTGAATATTATGAACGTTCACCCCTATGGGCGGGAGGCGCGGGTCATCGGCCGGGTAACAAAGCAGCCTGCCGGGCAGGTGGGGCTGCGTACCGCTATAGGCGGCGTGCGCCTGCTCGATATGCTGGTCGGCGACCAACTTCCCCGCATTTGCTAACATAAGGCGCAACGTTTTTTTACGGGTGCGGCATATTTATGATAACTTTGGCATAGGGTGAAGAAGAGAAAAGGAGGTTCAACGGTTATGCGCATGGACTATGGCCTCAGGCAGGAGCTGTCGCAAAAACTGGTCATGACGCCGCAACTGCGCCAAGCCATAGCCATTTTGCAGCTGTCGTCCCTCGAACTTGTAGAAATGGTCGAAGCCGAGCTTTTAGAAAACCCTGTCCTCGAGGTGGAAGACAATAGGCTGGGCGAGGCGGAAGGAGAAGCGCCAGCAGACAGTGGCAGCCTCGACTTGGCCAATGACTATTTGGAGTGGGTAAAATATCTTGATGAAGGTATTGATACCGGTTTTGTACCGGCGGCAGAGGAGGAAAAATCGTCAGCCGAGTTTTACGGTGCTACCATGGTGCCGCTTCATGAACACCTTGAGTTTCAGCTGCATCTGGCCGCCTTAAATGCGAGCGCCCGCCGGGCCGGTGAATATCTTATCGGCTGTATTGATGACAACGGATATTTGCGGGTGTCGGTGGAAGAAGCGGCGGCGGCGCTGGCTATGCCGGCAGCGTTGGTCGAAGAAGTGCTGACGCTGATCCAGACTTTTGATCCGCCGGGTGTAGGCGCCCGTGACTTGCGGGAGTGTCTGTCCATCCAGGCACGCCAGCGCGGCATTGCCGACCCGATCGTTTGGGCCGTGATCGACGGCTATTTGCCGGACATAGCCGCCGGGCGCCTACGCTGTATTGCCAACAAGTTGGGCTGCACTACTCAGGACGTCCAGCGGGCAGTCGACATCATTCGGACGCTTGACCCCAAGCCGGGCCGGGGCTTTGGCCAGGGCAAACAGTCGGCGTATATCCTGCCGGACGTGACGATTGAACGGGTGGGCGGTCGGTATGTAATTCTCGTCAATGACTCGATCGTGCCGCGCCTTACCATTAACCCTTATTACCGCCGCCTGATGCGGGAAGCTGACAGCGACGCGCGGCGGTTTGTCGAGGGGCGCATTAACGCCGCACTGTGGCTTATGCGCAGTATTGAGCAGCGCCGTCAAACGCTGTATAACGTTGTTGAGGCCATTGTTGACCTGCAACGCGACTTTTTCGACCATGGCCCGAAGTTTTTGCGGCCGCTGACGATGAAAAAGGTCGCCGAGCGTCTGGGCATCCATGAATCGACCGTCAGCCGGGCTACGGCCAATAAATATGCCGCTACGCCGCATGGGCTGCTTGCGCTGCGGGCCTTTTTCTCCGCCGGCGTGCAAGGGGCAGGCGGCGAAGATGTTGCCGCCTGCCAGGTTAAGCGGGAAATCAGGGAACTGGTGGCCCGGGAAGACCCGGCTCACCCGCTGAGCGATCAGGCGCTGACCGAACTATTAAGCCGCCGCGGTATCGCCGTGTCGCGGCGCACGGTGGCCAAATACCGGGAAGAACTTGGCATTCCGTCTTCATGTAAGCGTAAGCGGTATTAAAAATGCGCTGCGGCCTGTGGCCGCTATTTTTTTTGCAGGATTTTGCCGCGGCGAACCGAAAAATAGGACATGGGAGGGAGGCGGATGCTGCCCATCACGATTGACTACACCAGCGGAATTCCGATTTATGTGCAAATTAAAGAGGCCATTCAGAACGCGATCCGGACAGGCGCGTACCCGCGGGGGGCGCAACTGCCGACGGTGCGGCAGCTGGCCGTCCAGCTCAAAATTAATGCCAATACGGTCAGCCGGGCCTACGCCGAGCTGGAGCGCGAAGGCGTCATTTCCAGCCAGCAGGGCCGCGGCACCTTTGTCACCATGTCCACCGACATTGATTACGCCAAGCTGGCCCAACTGGAGGCGAAAGTGGCCCGGCTGCTAGAGGAGGCGGCGGCGCTAGGGTTTTCCGCCGCCGATGTGCAGGCGGTATTGGATAATGCCGTCCGGCATGGCACCCTACTGACTAGAAAAGAGGTGTAATGATGGCGAAAAAGCAAAATCTTGATAATGGCAATCCCCCGCTCAGCATGCAGCAGCCGCAAATCGGTCCTTGCCACCGTCCCAGCTGGCTGCCGTTTAACGTTTTTATGTTGTCCTGCGCGGCCGGCATTGCGTTATATACCTATCTGGATGAACTGTGGCTGGCGGCTATCGTTATAATTGCTGGCACGCTCCTCAGCATGTCGGTCAAAGTGGCGGCCGAGTGGGAAAAAGCCGTGGTGCTACGGCTTGGCAAGTACAAGGGGCTGAAGGGACCAGGCCATTTTTGGATCGTTCCGTTCGTCGATTCCGTTGCCTACTGGATTGACCAGCGGATTGTCGCTACTCCTTTTCTGGCCGAACAAACTCTGACTAAAGACACCGTACCGGTAAATGTTGATGCCATTTTGTTTTGGGTGGTGTGGGACCCGGAAAAGGCCGCCCTGGAAGTGGAAAACTACCGCGAGGCGGTGGCTTGGACGGCCCAGACGGCGCTGCGCGACGTCGTGGGGCGAACGATGCTGTCTGAGCTTTTATCCGAACGGGAAAACTTGGATAAGATTTTGCAGGAAGTCATCGATCGCCGGACTGAGCCATGGGGGATTACGGTCCAGTCGGTTGAGATCCGGGACGTGATTATCCCGGAAGCGCTGCAGGAGGCCATGAGCCGCGAGGCCCAGGCGGAAAGGGAGCGGCGGGCCCGCATTATCCTTGGTACGACCGAGGCCGAGATTGCCCATTGCTTTGCCACTGCCGCCAAAGTATACGAAAACAACCCCATTGCTCTGCAGCTTAGGGCGATGAATATTTTATACGAAGGACTCAAGGAAAAAGGCAGTTTGGTGGTGACGCCGAGCGGCGTCGCCGATGCGCTTAACCTTGGCGCCCTCGCCGCCATTACCAAAGGTCTGGAGGAAAAGAAAGCCGAAACTGTTCGGGAAGAAGCGGCGGCGACCAAGGCCAAGGAGATGGCTTGACGATGCGACCCCCGTGTTACAGGGTAAACACGGGGGTCTAATTTTTAAACCGCCCAATTATTTTGACCAAGTCCTACCCTAAAAAGCGTAAAACCGCAAAGATGAACATGCCAATAAATTGGCACCACAAAACATGAAAACATTGAAGTTTAACCACAGAGGACACAGAGCGCGTGATGTCTATCACGCGAAGAATATAATAATTTAAATTTCTCCGCGTCCTCTGTGGTTTCCTATATTTTCCAACTTGAAGTCACTGATTTTTCAGGGTAGACCCCCCATGTCGTTAGCACGACACCAACAAAGAATGAAAACCAGGTGCATATGTAGAATAATTTTTTTGCGGCTGGCGAAGAGAGGTCGATAGCTTGCTAGTGCTTCGAGCCTGAAGGGTAGACTGAACCCCAGTTACCTGGTGCACCACAAATTGTTGCTCCTACATTTAGGAAGCACGCGGAGTAGATTACTCGTACAAGGGTTACTGCACCAGTCGCAAAATAAGGCCGCAGAGGGGATCTTCTCATGAAACAAGTAATCCGCATTGTCCATGAACGCTGTTGTGGTATGGATGTTCACAAGAAGATTATCGTTGCCTGCGTTATCACACCTGACAACAAAGAAATTCGAACATTTGGCACTATGACGGACGACTTGCATGAATTAGTAAGCTGGCTTCAAAGTCACGGCTGTAGTCATGTAGCTATGGAAAGCACGGGAGTTTACTGGAAACCAATTTACAATCTTTTAGAACATACGGGAATTGAGATTTTGGTAGTCAATGCACAACACATAAAAGCAGTTCCGGGACGCAAGACAGATGTTAAAGATGCAGAGTGGATAGCTGAGT
>NZ_AAWL01000029.1 GCF_000169155.1 Thermosinus carboxydivorans Nor1 | reverse complement strand
GTCGGTGGTTGGATGGGCGGGGAGCGCCGCTGCTCTGGGCAGCCGCAAAGGCGGGTGCGCAGGTCTTGCTGTTGGAACGAACCGACCTCTTATTAGGCACCGGACTTGTAGGCGGCATTTTTCGCAATAACGGGCGCTATACCGCTGCCGAAGAGACGATTGCCATGGGGGGCGGCGACCTTTTCATAGCGATGGATGCGAATACCAGGCACAAAGGGGTGGCTTTTCCCAGCCATAACCATGCCTCGCTGTACGATGTTACCACCATGGAACCTTTGGTGAAAAAAGTTTTGCAAAACTACGGTATTGAGGTGCGGACCAAAAGCCGCGTGACCGATGTGGTTAAATGCGGCAAGAAACTTCAGGCCGTAACGCTCGATAACGGCGAAATTATTAAAGGTGATGTTTTTGTGGATGCAACCGGTTCGGCTGGGCCGATGGGCAACTGTATAAAGTACGGCAATGGGTGCGCCATGTGTATTCTGCGTTGTCCCTCTTTCGGCCCGCGCGTAAGTGTAACGGCCAAAGCCGATGTGAAGGAACTCATGGGCCAGAAAGCGGACGGTTCGTTCGGCGCCCTTAGCGGGTCGTGCAAGATAAATAAGGATTCACTGAGTCAAGAATTGCGTGACCGGCTTAACCGCGAAGGAGTAGCCGTACTGCCGGTACCGCCAGGATTGGTCAAGAACGGCAGTTTGGGCAAAAAAGCTTGCAGTCAGTACGCTATTGCCGATTATGCGGCAAACCTAGTTTTGCTCGACACCGGCCACGCCAAACTAATGACGTCGTTTTTTCCGATTGAAGATCTCAGGACCATCCCCGGCCTAGAGGCGGCTCGTTACGAGGATCCATACGCTGGCGGCATCGGCAACTCGGTGCGGTATTTAGGGATCGCCCCTTGTGATAATTCGCTTAAGGTAGCTGGCGTTGACAACCTTTTTTGCGGTGGGGAAAAGTCAGGTATCCTGGTCGGCCATACGGAAGCAATTGTTACAGGTCTACTTGCCGGCCATAATGCGGTCCGCTATTGTCTCGATATGCAATACCTGGAGCTGCCGCGCGAATTGGCTACCGGTGATTTTATCGCCTTTTTGCATGAGCGTATGCACCAGCCGGGCGGCATGAAAATGCGCTACACTTTTTCCGGTTCTGTTTATTTCGAACGGATGAAAGAGCTTAACTTATACTCCGTAAATCGGGCAGAAATCGCCGCGCGAGTAGCTAAAGCCGGTCTAGCGGATGTTTATAATCGTTGTCTGGTGTAAGGAGGGAAAGTATGAATAAATTGGCCGCTCGGTGTATCGATATCAATTCGGACTATTGTCCGTGTCTGTTGGCCGAGACAAACCATTGCGTTTTTTGCAGTCATCTCCAAGGCAAGGAAGTGTGTGACTGTAATTGGACAGGAATCTGTATTCTTTACGAAAAACGTTGGCAATCGCCAAAACAGCGCTGGCGGGGCGAAGAAGCGCTTGTGCGCATCGAGATGGAAACCAACCTCTTGCGGAAAGAACCGGTGGCCGAAAATACATACCTCCTTGAATTCGGCGTGACGGATGAACTTGCACGGCAATTGGACCACACCGGTTCGTTTGTATTCCTGCGCCTCCCGGAAGATCCACCTTTTTTTCACTTTCCCGTCGGCGTCATGAAGATTTCCGACCGGCAGGTGCAGGTCGTAGTTGAAACCGTCGGACCGAAGTCGGCGCGACTAGTCGGTAGTAAAACCGGGCGGATTTTCGTGAGAGGACCTTATTTTAACGGTCTTTTCGGTCAACCATGGATTGACAATCTAAAAAGTGGTAAAATATTATTAATAGCCGGTGGTATGGGACAACCACCAGCCGTGCCAGTGGCTCGTAAACTAGTTCAGGGCGGCAACGCTGTTACTGCCGTTATCGCTCCCGGTAAGACGGGTAAAGTTTTTATTGGTGAGGAATTATTGGCGATGGGCATAGAAGTGCAGATTGTACCATCGCTCAGGCAAGTTGGTCTGCCGTTTGTGCGCAGTTTACTGGCCAATCCGGCTCAACGCCCCGATTTGATTGTCAGCACTGGCCCGGACGAACAACACTACGGCGTTATAGCCGCTATGCAGAGTACGGGCGTTAATATCCCTATGGCAGCGACGAATAACGCTACAATGTGCTGTGGTGAAGGGATTTGCGGCAGTTGTGCCAAGGAAACCCGCAGCGGACGGATAATCAAGACATGCAAAGTGCAGACTGATTTTAGCGATCTTGTTCACGATTAAATTAAAATAAAACTAACAGGAGTAATTATGCCCGAACGATTGCAAAAAATCCTCAGTCAGGCCGGTATTGCCTCCCGGCGCGCCGCGGAAAAACTCATCCTCGACGGCCGCGTAGCCGTAAATGGTAAGATAATTACCGAACTAGGCGCAAAAGTAGACTGGCCCCGCGACCGTGTTACCGTTGACGGTAAGCCGATTGCCGCCGAGGCGCCCGTCTACATCCTTCTCAATAAACCCAAAGGCGTTATTACCAGCCTTAAGGACCCGCGCGGCCGCAAAACAGTTATTGATCTTCTCAAGGATGTTCCTGAACGGGTATATCCGGTAGGGCGGCTGGACTACAATACCGAGGGGTTACTGCTATTGACTAACGACGGGGATCTTACGCACGCCCTTACTCATCCTAGCCACGAAATTAAAAAGACATATGTCTCCAAGATTGCCGGCTTGCCCAATGAGGAGCAGCTTGACCGGCTGCGGGCGGGCATTAAGCTCTCCGACGGCATGACATCCCCGGCTGCTGTCCGCTTGTTGGATTTTGATCCGGTGAAACAAGTGGCGGTGGTAGAAATCACCATTCATGAAGGACGCAATCGCCAGGTAAGGCGGATGTTTGAAGCCATTGGTCATCCGGTTAAAAGCCTTAAGCGCACCAAGTACGCTTTCCTCACTTTGACAGGTCTGAAAAGAGGAGAGTATCGGCGTTTAACTCCCGACGAAGTCGCGTCGCTGAAAAAATTGGCGCAAGGATAGACAGTTTTCCCCTTATTCTTGCAGAATAAGGGGATTTTTGCGCCAAAACCTTTGAACAAGCCGCTTCGGCCGGAAAGACGGCAGAATAAGGATGGGTGACTTGTCTATAATATAGGCAAAATATAGAAACAAGGAGTGCTGTTTGTGAGAAACGACGGTCAGAGGCTTTGGCGATGGGAGCCTTACCTTGTCCGGTTGGCCGTGGTTTGTCTTTTCTTGCTCGTCCTGGTGCAGGCGCTGATGTTAAAAGAAGGTCCCCGTTTATTATTGTCGCGGGTTGATCGCTACGAGGGTGAAACTATTTCCGGTCAAATACCCCTTTATGCCGCTGATCCGTTGATGGTGGCCGAAAAATCGGTGGTTACTGATCGTATTCGTTCTTTACGGGAGAGTAAAGTATTAGTGATTCGCATGCTAAAACCAGCCACGGTTGATGGTGCTTTTGTTATCGTGAACGGGGAGCGGGTAGGGGATTTTCGGCGCGGTGATGTTAAAGTCACGGTCTATGAAGGCGATTATGTGGAGATTGATGTTAGCGAAGTAAATGAACAAGTACGGTTTGTTGTCAATGTTCCGAGCAGCGACCTCATTTCTCCTATAGATGGCATCGTATTAGAAGGTGTTCGCACATACTTGCCGGTCGGTAAAGTAAAATTTAAACCTTAATCTGTGCGTGTTTGATCTTTAGGATGGAGGAATTTAGCGTTCCGACAGGAATATATCTATACAAGTCTCGGAGGACAATGAAACAATGATTATCATGATGAACATACCTACCGATATGCAAATTGATCGGGTCATGGCTAAACTTGCGCAAAGGGGAATGGAAGCTTATCAGCTAAAAAGCGGCGGGAAAACCATTATTGCCGTTACAGGCCACGCTCCCGCTGAAAATGCAGAATTATTCGAACGCATGCCAGGGGTTGAAAAGGTGATCGTTATTTCAACACCTTTTAAATTAGCCAGTCGCGAATTTCGGCGGGAAGACACGCAAGTGACAGTTAAGGATACGATTTTTGGCGCAAAAGAAATTCCCGTGATTGCCGGCCCTTGCGCGGTGGAGAGCTATGAGCAGCTTCGCCAGACCGCTACTGCTGTAAAGCAAGCGGGCGCCCGGATGTTACGCGGCGGAGCTTACAAACCACGCACTTCACCATATAGTTTTCAGGGACTTGAACAGGAAGGGTTGGAAATTCTCCATGCCGTGGGGCGCGAAACAGGCTTGCCGGTTATTACGGAAGTGACGGATACCAGGACGGTAGAACTGGTAGCTAACTATGCAGACATGCTACAAATTGGCGCCCGCAATATGCAAAACTTCGCCCTGCTTAAAGAAGTGGCCCAGGTAAAGAAGCCGGTATTGTTAAAACGGGGCGTTTCAGCAACGGTAGAGGAATGGCTTATGGCCGCCGAATATATTATCGCCGGGGGCAATGAAGCAGTGGTTCTCTGTGAACGGGGCATTCGCAGTTTTGAGACCTACACCCGTAATACCCTGGATTTGAGTGTCGTACCGCTGATTAAACATTTAAGCCATCTCCCTATTATTGTTGATCCGAGCCATGGAACAGGAAAGTGGCGTCTTGTTGGGCCGATGGCTAAAGCCGCTGTTGCGGCGGGGGCCAGATGGACTACTGATTGAAGTGCACCCCTGGCCGGAAGAAGCTTTATCTGATGGCCCCCAGTCGCTTACGCCGGCAAATTTTAGCCAGCTTATGCAGGAAGTGGCCGACATTGCCCAAGCAGTAGGACGAAATATTTAGCGGCCAACATAGCGACATACCAATCAAACACTGGAGGAACATATGCGGAAATTAGTTATTGCCATTGATGGCCCGGCAGGAGCGGGCAAGAGTACCGTCGCGCAGATTGTGGCCGAGCGTCTTGAATATACTTATATTGATACCGGAGCTATGTACCGGGCAGTAACACTATTTGTTCTGCGAAAGAATATTTCTGTTTGTGACGTTGAGGCCGTCAGCCGTCTGGCCCGGGAAAGTGAGATCACGCTTGCGTATGAGAAGGGAAAAACGCGGGTGTATCTTAACGGGGAAGATGTCTCCGAGGCTATCCGAATGCCGGAGGTTTCGCGGATGGTGTCGCATGTGGCCCTAATTCCCGCCGTGCGCCAGGCTATGCTTAAGTTGCAGCGGCAAATGGCGGCGCGGGGGGGAGTAGTTATGGATGGCCGGGATATTGGCACACAGGTTTTACCTAATGCTGACATCAAGGTTTTTCTCACGGCGTCGATTGAAGAACGGGCCAAAAGGCGGTGGCAGGAGCTCACTAGCAAAGGCATTGCTATTGATCTCGAAGAGCTAAAAGAAGAAATTGCTTGCCGCGACCGGATGGACTGCGAACGGGAAACGGCGCCGCTGATCAAAGCGCCGGACGCGGTACTGATTGATACTACTGGACTTAGCATTGAAGGGGTCGTACAGGAAATTTTGAAATTGTGCGAGGAGCGGAGAAAATTTGTATAGTTTTTTGCGTTGGCTGCTGAGGTTGTTTTTTCGCCTCGTTTTTCGGTGGAAGGTGACGGGAACAGCGAATATTCCCAGGGAAGGCGGTGTTATTATTGCCGCCAACCATGTTAGCCTGTGGGATCCGCCCGTGATTGGCTGCGCCATGGATCGCCGGATCTCTTTTATGGCGAAGGAAGAGCTGTTTGCGATCCCGGTGTTTAACTGGATAATTGCCAAACTTGGCGCTTTTCCGGTGCGCCGCGGCGCTGCTGACCGCACCGCTATACGCACGGCAGTAGCCATACTGGAAGCAGGCGGTGTACTTGGCGTTTTCCCGGAAGGAACCAGGAGCCGGACGGGTAAACTGGGCGCCGCCGAGCCGGGAGTAGCGATGCTTGCTCTCAAAACAGGCGCTCCTATTGTGCCTTGCGCTGTTGTGGGCACGAATAAAGTGTTGCGGCAAGGACAATGGCTGCCCCGGTTTGAGGTGCGGTTCGGCAAGCCGCTGCAGGTGGCAAAAGGCCGGGCCGATAAAGAGGATGTCGATCGCCTTACTACGTCAATAATGGAGGAAATTAGCAATTTGCTGGCAGAGGAGTGACTGCCATGACTGACAGCTTATCAATGGTCTTGTCACAGCGCATTGCCATCATTGCCGTCGTTGCCTATATTTTCTCCCAGACCAACGCCTTTCGGCTGATGTTTACCGAAAACACTACCCCGCGGGAAAAATGCATTCTTATTTTGTTTTTTTCTACCGTATCGATCGCCGGGACATACTTTGGGATTCCTATTGAAGGGGCTATTGCCAATGTACGCGATACCGGCAGCATCGTAGCCGGACTGCTGGGCGGACCGCTGGTCGGTACGGCTACGGGGCTAATTAGCGGCTTGCATCGAATTTCGCTGGGGGGATTTACTGCCGTCCCCTGCGGGTTAGCAACCATTATTGGCGGTATCTTTGCCGGTTATGTCCATAGCAAAACGCGCCCCAAAACCACCGAATGGATCACGGGGGTGCTCATCGGCGTTGCCGTTATTCTTTTTAGCATGGCCCTTATCCTATTGTTTTCCAAACCGGCGGCAGCCGCGCGATCCCTTGTCATGCAAGTCACGGTGCCGATGTGCTTGGCTAATGCCCTTGGCATTGCCGTTTTCATGATTATCATACATAATGCTCGTGAACACCAGACTAAAATTGGCGCTCTTCAAACTAATAAGGCGCTGCGGATTGCTAACGCCGCTTTGCCTTATTTCCGCCAGGGTCTGAGCGACCTTTCGGCGGAAAAAGTGGCCGCAACCATTCTCAATATGACGTCGGCTGCTGCTGTAGCTATCACTAACCGGGAAAAGGTACTGGCTCATGTTGGTCTTGGTAGTGACCACCATACTAACGGCCGACCGCTATTGACCGCCGCTACAAAGTCTTGCTTAGAGAGCGGACAAGTGACAGTAGCCCAGCGGTCGAGCGAAATCGGGTGTATCCATCCCAACTGTCCGCTAAAATCGGCAGTCGTCGTTCCGCTGTATTGCCGGGACGAGATTGTCGGCACACTGAAAATGTACTATGCCCTTGAAGAGGCGATGACGGCGCTGGATCTGGAATTTGCCCAAGGGTTGGGTCAAATCCTTAGTACCCAGCTAGAATTGGCCAATTTGCAACAAAAAGCGGAATTGGCGGCCAAAGCCGAACTCAAGGCGCTGCGTGCGCAAATAAATCCCCACTTCCTTTTCAATGCTTTAAACACAATTGTTTCCCTTTGCCGCACTAACCCGGAGCAGGCACGCAATCTTCTTATTGAGCTGAGCGATTTTTTCCGGCGCAGTTTAAAATCGGCGCGGGATTTCGTTACGTTGCGGGAAGAACTGGAGCATGTGGATTCTTACCTGGCTTTAGAAAAGGCAAGGTTTGGACGGCGACTGACGGTCGTTAAGGATATTGATGCGGCAGCGCTCAATATCCTACTGCCTGCTTTTACTCTGCAGCCCTTAGTAGAAAATGGCGTGAAACATGGGCTCCTTGCTAAGGAAGAGGGGGGAACGATCAGAATTTCGGCTCATTGCCAGGGAAGCGATGTCCATATCACTATTAGCGACGATGGGCAGGGAATTCCGTCCTCAATTCAGGAACATATTCTGGTATGCGGTTTCGGCAAAGGAAACGGGATTGGCCTGAGCAATGTCAATGAACGGCTTAAAACAATATATGGACCTCAGTACGCACTAAAAATAAATAGCCGTGAAGGCAAAGGCACTACTGTCAAGTTGCATGTTCCCATTAGCAGGGGGGTGGCGGTGTGAACGAAGGAAACAGGCCTATACGGGTCATGATTGTCGACGATGAGGAGCCAGCCCGCAATGAGATTCGTTACCTGTTGGAACGTTTTTCTGACATAGTAGTTGTCGCCGAGGCAGAAAGTGGTAAACAGGCGTTACGGGCAATAACCCGTACTCAACCTCACCTACTTTTTTTGGATATCGAAATGCCGGGGATGAACGGTATAGATTTGGCAAGTAGAATTATCGAGGCCGGAATTTCGCCGTTTCTGGTTTTTGCCACCGCGCACGAAGAATTTGCCGTAAAAGCCTTTGACGTTAATGCGACTGACTATCTGCTCAAACCATTTTCACAAGAGCGGCTGGAAAAATGTATCAATCGTGTTCGAGGGTTGCTCGTGACGAGAATGACGATGGCTGTACAAACCCCTGCCCACTCCCGCAAAGAGACAGAATATGCACTCTGTACCAAACAGCGCTTGGCTGTAGAGTACAACGGCAAAATGATTATCCTGAATGTTGACGATATTATCATGGCCTGCTGTAATGATGGTCAGGTAGTCATTCATACGCGTGAGAAGGCTATACATGCAATCTCACGCTGCAGGAACTGCAGGCAAAACTTGAGGAACAGCAGTTTTTCCGCAGTCATCGTGCTTATCTGGTGAACATCGAAAAAATTCGCGAGATTATTCCCTGGTTTAACGGCACTTATAACCTTGTTGTGGACGGACTAACCCATACTGAAATCCCTGTTAGCCGTCAACAGGCACCTAAATTGCGGAAACTTTTTGATATATGATAATGGATATTGCGGTTCACTAGGAAAATGATGCAGTTTATTGCGATTTTTCGGCATTTTACTTAAAATCTATTGCCTGACTATTTATTTGTGCGTTATACTGAGATAAATATTTGGAATTGTCATGAAAGGTGGTGAGAGCCGCACTGGAATAAGTAATTGCCAAGACAGCTATCAGCTAAAAGGGAGGAGAAGTATGAATTCAATTAATTTGCTTGTTGTTGCCGTATGCGTGTATTTTCTGGCCTATCGCTATTATTCGGCATTTATTGCCGCCAAAGTGTTGGCCCTTAATGACAACTATGTAACGCCGGCATATCGCTGCAACGACGGCAGGGAATTTGTCCCCACCAACAAATGGGTTTTGTTTGGGCATCACTTTGCCGCCATAGCTGGCGCCGGTCCGCTTGTCGGCCCTGTTTTGGCTGCCCAGTACGGGTGGGGACCCGGTTTTATGTGGATTTTGCTTGGTTCGGTTTTTGCCGGCGCCGTTCATGACTTTATCATTCTTTTTGCTTCCGTTCGTCATGGCGGACAATCGCTGGCGGTTATCGCCCGTCGTGAAGTCGGTCCCATCACGGGTATAACCACTTCTTTATCCATTTTGTTTATTATCATCGTAGCTCTGGCAGGTTTGGCGATCGTTGTCGTCAACGCTCTCTTTAAAAATCCGTGGGGCGTATATACATTGTTCATGACGATCCCGATTGCTATTGTCGTCGGTCTGTACATGTTCAAAATCTGTCCTGGCTCCATTCGTTCCGGTTCGCTTGTCGGCTTTATCTTAGTATTGTTGGCAGTGTTTACCGGCCACTATATTCCCGGTTCTGCCTGGGCGGAAGTCTTCACTCTCACCAAGCAGCAGCTATCCATCGCTCTGCCGCTGTACGGGTTCATTGCCGCCGTCCTGCCGGTCTGGCTGCTCTTGGCGCCGCGCGACTACCTCAGCTCTTATATGAAAATCGGTACGGTTGTGGCCTTGGCCTTGGGCATCCTGATTGTACAGCCCACTGTCAATATGCCGATGACTACCCGCTTCGTCGATGGCGGCGGACCGATTATTCCTGGGCCCGTTTGGCCGTATGTTTTCATTACCATCGCTTGCGGCGCCATTTCTGGCTTTCATTCACTGATCAGTTCCGGTACTACCCCGAAAATGCTGGAACTGGAAACGCAAGCCCGCTTAATTGCCTATGGCGGCATGCTTACCGAAGGCTTTGTGGCCACTATGGCCCTTATTTCCGCTGTCGTACTTATGCCTGGCGACTATTTCGCCATCAATACGCCGGCCGCCGTATTTGCCAAACTAAATATGCCGATAGTTGAGCTCAAGCAATTGTCGCAGCTTGTCAACATGGATGTAGCACACCGGCCCGGCGGCGCTGTCTCGCTTGCAGTGGGCATGGCGCATATCTTCTCCAGTATCGGTGGCATGAAGCATTTGATGAGCTACTGGTATCAGTTTGCGATTATGTTTGAAGCTCTCTTCATCTTAACTACGATTGACGCCGGTACCCGCGTCGCCAGGTATATTCTCCAGGATATCATCGGCACCTATCTGTATGCGCCGCTGAAGCAGACCAACTGGTGGCCCGGCATCCTGTTTACCAGCGCTGTTGTAACCTATGCGTGGGGCTATTTAGTGTATAGCGGGGACGTAGCCAGCATCTGGCCGCTCTTTGGTGTAGCCAACCAGCTTCTGGCGGTTGTCGCTCTTGCTCTTGGCACTACCGTAATCCTGAAAGTTGCTCCCAAGAAATCTTATCATTGGGTAACGACTGCACCGCTGGCTTTTCTGTCCGTTACCGTAATTTCCGCCGGCGTTATGAATGTCGGTATGTTCTATAAACGCGGCGATACGCTCGGCAATATCAATGGTACAGTAAGCATTGTCCTCATCGCCCTGGTTGTCATTACACTGCTCGACTCTTTCCGTACTTGGAGTAGACTGCTTAAGACGGAAAAACCGGAAGGCATGAACGTGGAGGTACAGCCTGTCTGCCGTATCGACGGCCCGATCAAACCCAATATTCCGAGCTAACCCAAAGCTAATGAGGAAGGGGGGCTTGCCCTCTTCCTCATTTTTATTATTTTGGGCTTTTAAAATGCGGCAAATAAAGGAATTCTAGAGAATATCAGCGAATAGCAACATAAAAGAAGCGCATGGGGGTAAACATGAAAATCATTTTGGCAGAATACCGTGGTTTTTGTTACGGCGTGAAACGGGCAATTGAGACAGCTTATGCCTGTATTGGACAGGGACCCGTCTATACGCTTGGACCGATTATTCATAATCCGCAGTTAGTACAGCGATTGTCTGAGCAAGGAGTGGTCATGGCAAATACCCTGGAGCAAATTCCTGCCGGCCGGGTAATTATCCGTTCTCATGGCGTGGGCCCCGAGGTATATGATCAGGCTAGGGCTCGCAGCCTGGAAGTCGTGGACGCTACCTGTCCGCATGTTAGGAAGGCGCAACAGGCGGCTCGGCAACTAGCGGAAAAGGGGTACTATGTAGCGGTGGTCGGCGAGCCCAATCATCCCGAAGTTAAGAGTATTGTCGCTTGGGCCGGCGAGAGGGTGACGGTGGTGGAAACCCCGGCAGATGCGCAAAACCTTCCTTATCATGAACAACTTGGTGTGGTGGCGCAGACTACTTTTGCCAGTGACCAATTCAATACCATTGTTGATATTCTTAAGACAAAATGTCGGGAAATTGAGGTCAGCCGCACCATTTGTACTGCTACTGACCAGCGACAACAGGCGGCGATCAAGCTGGCCCGCAAGGTTGACGTCATGGTCGTGGTCGGGGGAAAAAATAGCGCCAATACTTCTCGACTCGCAGAACTCTGCCGTCTTCAAGGTTGTCCGACGTACCATGTGGAAACGGCGCAGGAATTGAAAATAGACTGGTTTACCGGCGTGCAAACGGTAGGAATTACGGCCGGCGCGTCGACACCAGATTGGATTATAGAGGAGGTATATTCAAAAATGCAAGAATTTGACCAACTGTTGGATCAAGATATGAAGCCGCTTGAACCGGGCGTTATTTTAAAAGGCAGGGTCGTCGGCGTTCGTAAAGACGAGGTCTTTGTTGATATCGGGCATAAAGGCGAGGGGGTAATTCCCTTGACCGAGCTCGCCTATCCCGTGCCGGAAAATGCGTCTGACGTTGTTAGCGAAGGCGATGAAATCGATGTTTATGTGTTGGCGCCTGAGGGCGATGACGGTCCGGTTAAGCTTTCGAAAGTTAAAGCAGATAATATTGTTGCCTGGGAGAAACTACAGGCGGCAGCGCAAGCGAATGAGACGGTTACAGGTAAAGTAACGGCGGTTGTTAAAGGCGGCCTTGCAGTATCTTTATACGGTGTCCGCGGATTTGTACCGGCATCGCAGGTGGCCGTGCAGCATGTAGCGGATTTAACCCCTTATGTGGGCCAAACCTTAGAATTGTTGCCCATCGAAATTGACCAGGCCAAACAAAAGATCGTGCTGTCACGCCGGAAAGTTTTGGAACAGGAACAGCAGCGGCGGGCTGAGGAACTGTTTTCCAGGTTAGCGGAAGGACAGATAGTAACCGGAACGGTAAGCCGCATCGCCGATTTTGGCGTCTTTGTCGATTTAGGCGGTGTCGACGGCCTTATTCATATATCTGATTTGTCATGGCACCGGGTAAAGAACCCGACGGAAGTAGTAAATATAGGCGACGAGGTTCAAGTTTTCGTCCAAAAAGTCGACCCTAAAGCCAAACGCATTTCCCTTAGTCTCAAGCGGGTGCAGCGTGACCCTTGGTATGATGTTGTGGAAGGACTGCGTGAGGGTATGACGGTTGCCGGCAAAGTGACGAAACTCGCCAAGTTTGGCGCCTTTGTGGAAGTAAAGCCCGGGGTTGAAGGGCTTGTTCATCTTTCCGAACTAGCCGACCGTCGGGTTGCCAGTGCCCAGGAGGTCGTAGAGGTCGGTCAGACGGTAACGGTAAAAATTCTGGGCATTGATAAGGAAAACAAACGCATTTCTCTGAGCATTGCCCAGGCTCAACAGGATGCCGAGCGGGCTGATTATCAGCGGTTTCTTAGCCAGGAGTCGAATACGCTCGGTGTGACAATTGGCGAAAAATTCGGCCACCTTTTTGGCCGCAAGGGATAAGAGGTCTGCATGCGCAAATCTCGTAAATTAGACCACCTGAGATACGCTCTGACCCTTGCCGACGGACCGACAACCACAGGCTTTGAAGATATCAAGCTTATTCATAATTGTCTGCCTGAACTGGACTGGGGGGATATTGACCTGTCCAGTTCCCTGGCAGGGTTGCCGCTGCGGCACCCGGTCATTGTCAATGCTATTACCGGCGGTACGGAAGAAGTGACGCGCGTTAACGCCGCCTTGGCCGATTTTGCCCGGCGGACAGGAACGGCCATGGCTGTCGGGTCACAGTACGCTGCCTTTGAATACCCGGAAGTTAAAGAATCTTATAAGATTGTACGCAAAATCAATCCGGACGGCATTGTTTTCGCCAATCTTGGCGCTAATGCCACGCCTGAGCAGGCCAGGCTGGCAGTAGAAATGATTGGGGCCAATGCCATCCAAATCCACCTCAATGCCGCCCAGGAAATTATTATGGCTGAAGGAGAACGGCGCTTTACCGGTTATCTGGAAAACATTGCCGCCATTGTTGCGGCTGTCACAGTACCAGTAATTGCCAAAGAAGTAGGCTGCGGCATTGCCCGGGAACAGGCGACCCAGCTGACACTTACCGGTGTCCGGGCCATTGACGTGGGCGGAGCCGGCGGAACAAATTTTATAGCCATAGAGGCAGCCCGTACGGCGGCTACTTTAGCCGATGACTTTCTGGTCTGGGGCATACCTACGGCCGTAAGTGCCATCGAAGTGGCGTCCGTGCTTCCGAAAGGAGTAGACCTTATAGTTTCGGGTGGGATACGCACACCTGCCGCAGCAGTAAAGGGATTGGTTATTGGCGGCACGGCTGTTGGCATAGCTTCACCTTTAATCAAAATGCTTACCGAGCAAGGAATGGAGCAGACCGTTGCCTGGTTCGAACGTTTTCTTACGGATATGAAACGGCTGCTGCTCTTACTTGGAGCCAGGACGGTAGGTGAATGCGCTGCCGCGCCTTTTGTTGTCACCGGGTTTAGCCGCGAATGGCTGGAATGCCGTGGCTTTGACATTAAGAGATATGGGCAACGTAAAAAGCATGGCTGACAAAAGCCATGCTTTTTTGCATGATTTTCCGGGAAATAGGATAAGCTAGGTTAGCAGATATCTTAATCCAAGCGGCACGAGGTGAAACATATGAGTTTGCCAATAGGCATGATTATTCTATTGGTAATCGGGGTACTGGTCTATTTTGGCTGTGCGCAGCGCATTTTGGATCGGATGCGAATGACTGACAAACAAGCTCTTTTATTTATCGCCGGCATCGTTATCGGTAGTTTTATCGATATCCCGCTGATGACTACACCGGTTGAAGTGAGCGTGAATGTGGGCGGCGCGGTGCTGCCAGCATTATTATCCATATGGCTCACTGCCAAAGCCGATGAGCCGGCCGAACGGATAAGAGCAGTTCTCGCTGCACTACTCGTAGCAGGCGCTGTATGGCTTGGGTCGCGTTACCTGCCCTATGAGCCGGAAACCATGTTTTTGGATCCCAAATTGATTTATGGCATTTCGGCCGGTCTTATTGCCTATCTAGCGGGTCGGTCACGGCGAAGCGCCTTTATCGGCGGCGTGCTCGGCATTATTTTAAGCGATATCGTCCATATGCTTACCCTAATTAGCGCCGGTATCCCAGGGACAACGGATATTGGCGGCGCCGGCGCTTTTGATGTGATCATTATCACCGGTCTTGTCGGCGTCATGGTGGCCGAAGTTGTGGGGGAAACGCGGGAAAAGCTTCAGGGTGGCCCGGTGCTTGGCCCTCACCGCCCTGAGGGACTTTACGAATTCAGCAAAGAACTAACGGAAAGAGATAGTCGGAAGGCAGCGGCCAAGGCTCCCGCTTCTTTAAACAATGACAAAGCCTGCAAGAATAGGGGGGATGACAGTGAATAGACTGTTTGTTTGCGCGCTGATTTTGGCCATTGGCGTTGTTTTCACAGCAGAGGCCTTCGCCCATGAACGGAACGACGGGGGATATTATACCATTGTGGACGAGCAGGGTATTCCTGTCTATTATACCGGTTGGAAAGTCCGGGTGGGCGACCAATGTCTTACGGCTGACAACAAGCGTTATGAAGTATATCAAATAGAAGGCGACACGGCCCGCGCGCGCTTGATCGGCCAGGTGAACCTTGCTCAATATGCGCCGCCGACGGGTGGCGCCATGGCTATGTTTGAAGGGCTGCTGCAGCCGCGTGTTGCCAGAGCCCAGGGCGGTAAAGTGGCTATCTATCACACTCATTCTGATGAATCTTATGTGCCAACGGACGGTACTGAGAGCAAACTTGGCGCTGGTGGTATTTACAAGGTTGGCGACTCATTTGCTCAAGCGCTAAAAACCAAGGGGCTTGACGCTATCCATTCGCAAGCCAAACATGACCCGCATGACGATATGGCATATGAGCGGTCCCGTCGGACAGTGCTGGATCTCCTGAAGCAACAGCCGGACGCTATTTTCGACATTCACCGCGACGCCGTTCCTGCAGAGGTCTACAAGGCGAACGTAGCCGGACAAGATATTAGCAAAGTGCAGTTAGTTGTGGGCAAATACGGACCTACGAGCAAACAGATTGAGGACTACGCATTGCAGATTAAAGCAGCGGCTGATAAGCAGCATCCCGGCCTAGTTAAAGGTATATTCTTTGCTAAGGGTGGCGACTACAACCAGGATCTCCATCCGCGGTCGATGCTGCTCGAAGTCGGTGCTCATACCAATACCCGCGATTCGGCGGAAAAAGGAATTGCCCTTTTTGCTGACGTCGTGCCAACCGTTTTGGGCAAGACCGCTCCCGGTTCGCAAGCTACTAATGGTTCAGCAGGATTAGGAACTGCTGCCACGGGACCGTCCGGAGCCAGTAAGTCAATAGGTTGGATTTTGGGATTATTGGTAGTTGGCGGAGCGGCGTTCCTGTTTCTAAGTACCGGTGGTCTAAAAGAAGCAGGCGCCAAGCTTAAGCAGTTTACTTCCTCGGAATTCACTAACTTTCTAGGCCCTCGGCTCAAGGGCAAGAGAAGCAATAATCCTAACGACAGGGATGACAGCGACTCCAAGTGATTATCATATACCATGGACAACGACAACTGCTGCCGCTAGCGGCATGTTATCTGCATCTTGGCCGCGAACAGGATGTTGGGCTTATTTTTCGCCGCGCTAAGCTTCAGCAGAATAATCAGCCCTTTACCATTATTGGAACGGACAGTAATGGCAATATTGTCTCCTGTTTGGCGTATGGGCATTATGGCGGAGTTTACTGTCGGGCCCTGCAAGGGATTGCGCAGATATTTTCGGTCGACATTGAGCTTATTGATGTCGACCATCTTTGCTCTTGCCGCTCCGGCAAAGGATTGATATCGGTGTTAAGGAAGTACCTTGCTGAGTGGTTCCCGTCTATTTTTGGGCTAGCATATTTACAGACCGTGTCTGAAGTTCTGCGGGGCGCTTATCTTGGCAAACGACAGGGTGATGCCATCTGATTATCATCTATTACTGTTTTGCTGGCGCCCATGCTTCGGTTGTGGCGTCCGCCATTCATTGTGGTCTGCTGCCGACCGATAGGATACCCAGTCATGAGGAGATTCTGGCGTTACCTTATTATGACAGGACTTTACCGGAACTTATCGGTCAGCCTTATCTGATGGGGGAAGATGCGCGTGGGAACAGTGTATATTTCATGGGCTTGTGTAACCAGCGGCAGCAGATCGATAACATGATTCGCACGGTATTAACTATAGCAGGCATTCATGAAGGTAAATATATTCTACAGGACGCTTTTCCGCTTATCGCTTTTTCCACCAAGTTCGGCGGGTTGCTGTCAAAACGTTACTGCTTGACTAACCTGGGGCGGTCTATGTCGATATGGGGGATTCAGCGCAGTTATCCACAATTTGTAGAACTGGTGGAGAAAGTCAAGCGCCGATTGGAGTGATGCGAACAGTCTCATCACTCCTTTTGTTTATTTGCAGGAGAATGGCCGAGGCATACTGAATATAAAAGCAGAGGTGAGAATTTTGGCATCTAAGGGTATTATTGCCAGGGTACTGCCTAACAGCATCGCAAGCGAGCTAGAGCTTGTGCCCGGCGATCGTTTGCTCGCGGTAAACGGAAAACCGGTTCAGGACATTATTGACTTAAGTTTTGCACTGGCAGAGGAAACGGTTGAACTGCTGGTGGAAAAGGCAAATGGTGAACAGGAACTCATTGAAATCGAAAAAGATTACAACGAAGATCTTGGTATAGAGTTTGAAAGCGCTGTTTTTGATCAGGTGCGTCGTTGCGCTAACCGCTGCATTTTTTGTTTTGTTGATCAAATGCCGCCAGGAATGCGCGGCAGCCTCTATGTAAAGGATGACGATTATCGCCTATCTTTTCTTTATGGTAATTTTATTACCCTGACTAATTTAGGCCCTCGCGATCTTGAACGTATTCGCCGGTTTCATCTGTCGCCTCTCTATGTTTCTGTGCATGCAACAGATGGAGATGTGCGGCAAAAAATGCTGGGCAATAAGCGGGCCGGTCAAATCATGCAGCAACTCCGCGATCTTATTGACGCGGGTGTGGAACTTCATACCCAGGTAGTGCTGTGCCCTAATATCAATGACGGGCTTATCCTGGAAAAAACCATCGCCGATTTAGCCGAACTATATCCGCATGTTCTGTCGCTAGCCATAGTTCCGGTGGGATTGACCCGCTTTCGCGAAGGTTGTTATCCCCTAAAATCCTTTACTGCGGATCAAGCGGCCGCTATTATCAATACCGTGCATCATTGGCAGCGCCGCTTCCAGCAACAATGGGGAACGGCATTTGTCTATTTGGCAGATGAATTTTATCTTGCTGCCGGCCATCCCATCCCTGAGTATGACTTATATGGCGATTTTCCACAACTGGAAAATGGCGTCGGGATCGTCCGCGCGTTTTTAGCCGAATGGGAAAAACAAACAACGGACGGGGCAGCATATGCCGAAAAACATTATATTGATGTAGTATGCGGTGTTTCAGCCGCCAAAATTATCGAGCCGCTGCTGGCAGACCTAAAAATTCCTAACCTGTATACCAGGGTCGTAGCTGTAGAAAACATTTTTTTTGGGCCAAGCGTTACGGTAACCGGTCTTTTGACCGGGCAGGACATTTTGACCGCTTTGCGCAGACTCCCTGGACCGCGTACCGGTGTTATTATTCCCGGAGTAGCGTTACGGAAAGGTGAAGCTGTTTTTTTGGATGACCTAACCCCTGATAAGTTGGCACAGGAGCTAGGAACTGCGGTCCGAACGGCCTATTTTGCGAAAGACCTGCATCACTTGCTTACGGCTTGGAGGTAAAAGCATGAAAACGTCGCTCGGTTTAATCCAAGTATATACTGGTAATGGCAAGGGAAAAACTACTGCTAGCCTGGGATTGGCGCTTCGGGCCTGCGGTCATGGGTTTAAGGTATGTATGATCCAGTTTATGAAGAATAATCCGGATTATGGGGAGATGAAAGCTGCTCATCTGCTGCCAGGATTTAAAATTATTCCTGTTGGTCGCAACGAGTTTGTGAATTTGAAAAATCCGGAGTCTATTGATATCCAATTGGCCCGTGACGGCTGGGAATTAGCTAAGGTCGTACTTCGCTCCCGGGAATACAATATTGTCATTTTGGACGAAATCAATGTTGCAATGGCCTGCGGCTTAGTGGATACACGGGAGGTTGTTTCTTTTTTACAAGAAATCAGGGGTGAGACGGAAATACTGCTGACAGGCAGATACGCTCCCGCCGAAATTATTGCGATTGCCGACTTGGTAACGGAGATGTGCGAAGTGCGCCATCCTTATTCTCAGGGCCTTGAGTCCCGGCAAGGAATCGATTATTAGAAACTAAATTTCAAAAAGGTGATGACAGTGAGCAAACCTATTGTCGCGATTGTGGGCCGCCCTAATGTGGGTAAGTCCACTCTGTTTAATTTTATTGCCAAAAAACGGGTATCTATTGTCGAGGATTTGCCTGGCGTTACTCGTGACCGGATATATATGGATGCCGAGTGGTTAGGCCGGGAATTTACTATGATTGATACCGGCGGTATAGAAATCGAGACTACTGATCGCATACTTGCCGCTACCCGCCATCAAGCCCAATTAGCCATCGAAGAGGCTGATGTTATCATCTTTGTGGTCGATGGCAAAACAGGTATAACAACAGCGGATGAAGAAGTAGCGGCGATGCTGCGTTCTACCCGTAAGCCGGTTGTATTGGCTGTCAACAAGATTGACAGTCCCAAAGATGAACCGGCCGTTTATGAATTTTACAACCTTGGCTTAGGTGATCCGATTGCTATTTCGGCCACTAATGCCCTCAGTATTGGCGATTTGTTGGATAGGGTGATTGAACTCCTTCCACAAACAGAGGATGCAGAGGAAGACGATGATGTTATCAAGGTGGCTTTTATTGGGCGGCCTAATGTCGGGAAATCTTCTTTAGTAAACGCCCTGCTAGGTGAAGAACGGGTAATTGTCAGCGATATACCAGGGACCACACGCGACGCAATAGATACTTATTTTGAAAAAGATGGCACCAAATTCATTCTTATTGACACAGCAGGCATGCGGCGCAAAGCCCGCATCAATCAGCCTGTGGAACGGTACAGTGTTATCCGTTCACTGCGAGCCGTGGAACGAGCTGATGTTGTCCTTGTGGTCATTGATGCTGTGGATGGCGTTACCGAACAAGATAAGAAAATTGCCGGATATGCTCATGAAGCGGGACGGGGCATTATTATTGTTGTCAACAAGTGGGATCTGATTGAAAAGGACAGCAAAACCGCTCTGCGTTATACAGAGAATATCCGTAGCGAAATGGCCTTTATACAGTATGCTCCTGTTTTGTTTACTTCCGCTCTTACCAAACAGCGTGTACAGAGGATTTCGGAGTTGGTAAAATTCGTGGCTGAGCAGCATGCTATGCGTGTACAGACAAGTGTTCTCAATCAGGTGATCGAAGACGCGATCCGCATTAATCCTCCGCCTACGGGCAGAGGTACGCGCCTGAAAATTTTCTATACTACTCAGGCTGAAGTAAAACCACCTACTTTTATCTTTTTTGTAAATGAACCGGAAATAATGCACTTCTCTTACCTTCGTTATTTGGAAAATAAATTGCGGGAAGCATTTGGCTTCGAAGGCACGCCGTTGAGGTTGGTTGTGCGCGGGCGCAAAGAAGAGGAGTGAGTTAATGCAGTATTTTTGGATTTTTGTGTTTAGCTATTTAATTGGGTCAATCCCGAACGGTTTAATTATCGGTAAACTGATGCGCGGCGTGGATGTTCGGCAATTTGGCAGTAAAAATATAGGCGCTACCAACGTATACCGTGTTCTGGGACCGTGGCCCGCGTTTTGGGTGTTATTGACCGACTTAGCCAAAGGCGTTGCCGGCGTCTATCTTGGCCAGTATTTTGCAGGAACGCCGCTGGCCATGTTGGTCGGGGGTATTGCCGCTATTGCCGGACATAACTGGTCTGTTTTTCTAAAATTTAAAGGCGGCCGGGGTGTTGCTACCGGCTTAGGTGTTATTGCTGTTATTGTGCCTAAAATCACGCTTATTGTCTTTATTGTTTGGGCGCTTATCGTGTATTTTACCCGTTATGTATCTCTCGCATCAATTGTGGCTGCGGCTTTAGTACCCCTGCTGATGTGGGGCTTTGGCGTGCAGAAGGAGTTTTTGTATTTTGGCATTGTTGCTGTTCTTTTTGTTATTGTTCGGCACAAGCCTAATATTGAACGGCTGCTCAAGGGTGAAGAGTTAAAAATTAAAGCTGGTAGTAGTAAAATTAACAAGGAGAAGTGAATTACCATTGAAAAAAGTGGCTGTTATTGGAGCTGGGAGTTGGGGTACCGCATTGGCTGGGCTCCTGGGAGAAAATGGCCATGAGGTAGTGTTGTGGGCGCGCAACAAGCGGTTGGCTGACGAGTTAAATCAAACACGGGAAAATACTGCTTACTTGCCGGGAGTATTATTGCCGTCTTCCGTGATTGTTACTAATGATCTTAAACAAGCTATTGCCGGCGCTCGTTTTATTTTTGTGGTCACTCCTTCTCATGCCGTAAGGGAAACGGCGGTAGCGCTAAATGAAATGCTGACTGGCGAAAAGATTATTGTTTCGGCGGCTAAAGGACTGGAATTAGGTACATTTAAACGAATGTCCGAAGTTATCGCCGAGGAACTACCGGCATACGCTGAAACGATTGCTGTTCTATCAGGCCCCAATCATGCCGAAGAAGTCGGAAGGCGTCATCCTACCGCATCGGTAGTGGCCGCTACTTCGCAGGAAGTAGCGGAATTAGTGCAGGATCTTCTTATGAATCCTTTTTTCCGCGTTTATACTAATCCGGATGTAATTGGCGTTGAACTGGGAGGGGCGTTAAAGAACATTATTGCGCTGGGAGCAGGAATTGCCGAGGGGTTGGGATTTGGCGATAATGCCAAGGCGGCACTAATGACCCGTGGGCTTGCCGAAATTGCCCGTTTGGGAATGGCTATGGGTGCAAAGCCATTAACTTTCGCTGGCCTAGCAGGTGTCGGCGACTTGATGGTGACATGCACCAGCCGTCATAGTCGCAACCGCCGTGCCGGTATTATGGTTGCCCAGGGGAAAAGCGTCCAACAAATTCAGGCGGAAACTAACATGGTGGTGGAAGGGATTCGTTCAACGTTGGCAGCCTATAAATTGGCCCAACGATACAAAATTGTGATGCCAATCACCGAACAAACTTATCGCATCCTCTATGAAGGCAAACCACCCCGCGAAGCAGTTCTTGAACTCATGACGCGTGGCAAGACCCATGAAATCGAAGAAGTGGCAGTCTCGTGCGGGACACTTTGGCAAAAGTAAATACTTTTGCAGGAGAGAAAAGAAGAGTATGGAGTTACCATACTCTTTTCTTTATTTGTAATATCTTCTGCGGCATGTCATATATTTATAATGATTATTTGACATTTCTTGTATTTTGCAGGTAATTGTCCGCATCCGTCCGGTATTACCGCTAAAGGAGGGATGATTAAGGTCGTAGTGGGCATTATACGCAAAGATATCAGAGAGTTACAGAGTGGGGAGGGGAAACAATGGAAAAATTCGATCTGTTCAGAGACATCGCTGAACGTACTGGCGGCGATATTTATATCGGCGTTGTAGGCCCAGTACGCACCGGCAAATCGACTTTCATCAAACGGTTTATGGAGACAATGGTCTTGCCGAACATCGCAGATCCTTATGATAAAGAACGGGCAAAAGATGAACTTCCGCAAAGCGGCGCCGGTAAAACTATTATGACAACCGAGCCGAAGTTCATTCCGAATGAAGCAGTCGAAATTACCGTAAAGGACAATGTAACGGTGCGGGTACGTATCGTTGACTGTGTCGGCTATACTGTTGAGGGTGCTCTTGGCTACGAAGAAGAGGAAGGGCCCAGAATGGTATTGACCCCATGGTTTGACCACGAAATTCCGTTTCAGGAAGCGGCGGAAGTAGGGACTCGTAAAGTAATTGCCGAACATTCTACTATTGGTCTGGTAGTGACCACTGACGGCTCTGTCACTGACCTGGCCCGGGACAAATATGTACCGGCGGAAGAGCGGGTCATTGCCGAACTAAAAGAACTGCAGAAGCCGTTTTTGGTAATTCTCAATACCAATCAACCCACAACCAAGGAAACGCGTGAATTGGTGGCAAAACTGGAAAACAAATATGATGTACCCGTAATTCCCATTGATTGCGCTCAACTCAATCATGATGACATTTACGCTATTCTCCAGGAAGTGTTGTACGAATTCCCGGTCAGGGAAGTAAACATTACGCTGCCCAAGTGGGTGGAAGAGCTGGATGGCGATCATTGGCTACGCCTGAAGTTCGACGGCGCCGTGAAAGAAGTAGTTGGATATGTTCGGCGCCTGCGGGATATTGATCGCGCTATTGACGATCTTTCCAGCTATGACTTCGTTGCCGATGTTATTTTGCATGATATGGATCTTGGCAGCGGCGTCGCCGTGATTGAGATGACTACTCGTAATGATCTTTTCTACCAAGTACTGGAGGAGCTTACCGGCTTTACCATCGGCGGCGAGCATCATTTGCTACGCCTTATGCAAGATCTAGCCGTAGCTAAGCGTGAATATGATAAATTGGCAACTGCCCTTGAGCAAGTAAGGCAAACGGGTTACGGTATTGTACCGCCGCAACTTGAAGAAATGGTGCTCGAAGAGCCAGAAATCATCCGTACCGGGAATCGTTTCGGCGTAAAATTGCGGGCAAGCGCGCCTTCGCTGCATATCATTAAGACTGATGTGCAGACCGAAATATCGCCTATCATTGGAACGGAAAAACAAAGTGAAGAGCTTATCCAATACCTTATGCGCGAATTTGAAGGTGAGCCTGAAAAAATCTGGCGGACCAACCTGTTTGGTAAATCAATTAATGCCTTGGTGCGCGAGAGCATCCAAAACAAACTTACCAGTATGCCGGAAAATGCACAGAACAAATTGCGTGAAACTTTGCAAAAAGTTGTCAATGAGGGTAGTGGCGGTTTAATTTGCATTATTTTTTAAAAGTCAGGTGGATGAAAAATAAAGCAGTCAGTCTATCTAGACTGACTTTTTATTTTTCATCCATCTTGTCATTTGTATAAGCCCTGCGTTATAATGTCTACTATAAGAGGATAATTATCCGTGTACGCAATACGGGAGGAGTGCAAGAATATGGTGACAATGCAAAAGTCGGCGTTCTATCTTGTCCGGGAGGAAATTTTGCCCGAAGCAATCAAAAAGACAATTAAAGTGAAGGAGTTATTAAAGCGCGGTGAAGCAAAAACCATCAATGAAGCTGTTGAAAAGATGGGGCTTAGCCGCAGCGCCTATTATAAATATAAAGACTTTGTTTTTCCTTTCTATGAGGCCAGCAAGGAGAAAATCGTGACTATCGCCTTACTGCTGGAGCATAAGCCGGGCGTGTTGTCAAGAGTCCTTAATACGATTGCTGGCGATCGAGGCAGTGTTCTTACTATTAACCAAGGTATTCCTCTTCAAGGTGTAGCTAACGCCACTATCTCAATTGAAACGGCTGACCTTGCTGTCGATTTGGAAGCTTTGCTGGACAAGCTGCGCATGGTTGAGGGCGTAAAGCGGCTGGAACTTCTTGGTCAGGCATAAGGGGGAAACAAGATGGGAGAGAAGGTTATTCAAGTTGGGTTACTGGGTATGGGAACGGTCGGCTCCGGTGTAGTAAAACTCTTGGCGGCCAATGCGCAGGATATTGCCCGCAAAGTAGGGGCGCCGGTGAGAATAAAAAAAGTACTAGTCCGTGATCCCGAAAAACCAAGGCCGGGTCTATTGCCCGACCAGCTCGTCTTTGACGCTGCGGCAGTAATTGATGACGCCGACATAGATATTATAGTAGAAGTAATGGGCGGCGAACAACCAGCGAAGGATTATATTTTACAGGCCCTTAACCGCGGAAAACATGTCGTGACGGCCAATAAAGATGTTGTTGCAAAGTATGGCCGGGAATTGTTCGCGGCGGCGGAAGCAAACCATGTGGACTTCTTGTTTGAGGCCAGCGTCGGCGGTGGTATTCCTATTATCAGGCCGCTCAAACAATGCTTGGCGGCCAATAAAATCAGCGAGGTCATGGGGATTGTCAACGGTACGACGAATTATATGTTAACCCAGATGACTCAGCACCGCCTGGACTTTGCTACGGCGTTACGCCAAGCCCAGGCCGCAGGTTATGCCGAAGCAGACCCTACCGCTGACGTGGGTGGTTGGGATGCAGCTCGTAAAATAGCGATTTTGGCTTCCATCGCTTTTGGGACTCGTGTCACGGTTGATGATGTCTATGTAGAAGGGATTACTACCATCGGCGCTGAAGATATTGAGTACGCGCGCGAATTGGGTTATGTTCTCAAACTTCTTGCTGTTGCGAAAGAAACCGACAAAGGTATTGACGTTCGTGTTCATCCTGCTTTTATTCCCCATCATCACCCGCTTGCGGCGGTACAGGACGTCTTTAATGCTATTTATGTGCGTGGCGATGCGGTTGGCGAAACGATGTTCTACGGACGTGGTGCCGGACAGATGCCTACAGCCAGTGCGGTAGTGGCGGACATAATTGATGTGGCGCGCGACATCCGTCATCATGTCAGCAGCCGCATTCTTTGCACCTGCTATGAGCAAAAACCTTTGTGCCCCATTGAGCAGACAGCGTCTCCCTATTACATCCGTATGTTAGTTGAAGATAAACCAGGTGTGCTCGCTGCGATTGCCGGTGCGTTCGGGGCCCAGCAGGTTAGCTTGCATTCAGTCATCCAAAAACGCAAAGTGGATAATTGGGCCGAAGTAGTACTTATCACCTACCGGGTATCACACGCCAGTCTGCGGCTGGCTATCAACACTATCGAGGGAATGTCTATAGTTGGCAAAGTACAAAACGTTATTCGGGTAGAAACTGGCGAAATCGAGTAAAGAGAGTAACAGAAAGATATTAGAAGAATCGGAGAGAAGAAGTATGGCACAATCAGTTAAAGTTCGCGTACCCGGGACTATTGCCAATTGCGGCCCAGGTTTTGACGCGGTGGGGATGGCGGGCACAATTTACAATTATCTAGAGTTAACGTTAACCGAACAGCCAGGTGTTTATATTGAAGTAAAGGGAGAAGGTAGCGGCACTATTCCGGACAACGAGCATAACATTGCCTATCAGGCTGTCCAAGCCGTTTTCCGTAAGGTCGGGGCTGAACCGTGCGGCGTTATTCTCCGCATGGAGAATAGCATTCCCTTAGCACGCGGACTTGGTAGTTCCGCCGCCGCAATCGTTGCCGGGCTTACGGCCGCGAATGCCCTGACTGGGAGTAATCTGAGCAGCGAAGAATTATTAGAAATGGCTACTCAGATCGAAGGCCACCCTGATAATGTAGCTCCCGCTTTGTTTGGCGGTGCTACCATTAGTGTTGCCGAGCTTGGCAAAGTGCGCTGCTTGCGTATTGACCCCGCTGCTATTTTCACAATGGTCGTGGCCGTGCCGGAATTCGGATTGTCAACAAAAGCGGCGCGACAGGTACTACCTAAGACAGTGCCGCATCGCGATGCCGTATTTAATGTTGGTCGGGCAGCAATGTTGGTTGGCGCTCTTTGCACCGGTAACCTTGCTTACCTCCGTTATGTGCTAGATGACCGGCTTCACCAACCTTATCGGCAGCGCCTTATTCCCGGTATGCAACGGGTTTTTGCCGCCGCAGTGGCTCAAGGCGCGCTTGGCGCAGTTATTAGCGGCGCCGGTCCTTGTCTCGTCGCCTTTACACAGCATGCGCCGGCAGCGGTCGGGGAAGCCATGGTCCACGCTTTTGCCGAGAACGGCGTGAAAGCCCATTATCTGCTTTTAGACTTGGATAGAAGTGGAGCCCAAATTATAGAAGAAGATAATACTTGACATATAATTTAAAATAGATTAAAATAATCTTTGTCAGTTGGGGGGGGATGGCCCCGGCAGAGAAAAAGATAACGGCGGGGCGTAGCTCAGTTTGGTAGAGCGCCATCTTGGGGTGGTGGAGGCCGCTGGTTCAAGTCCAGTCGCTCCGACCAGTCAAGTTAAGGCTTTGCGGGTTTTGGCCGCGAAGCCTTTTTGCTATATATTTACGAATGTAAGAAAAGCAAGTAAAAGGTGGCTAATTGCAGCCTAGTTTCGGCAAATCGCCCGTGCGTGAACAACGAGCCGAGAAAAGGCAACAATTAAGTGTTGGGTAAGACAATGCCAGTAATATAACCCAAGTATAAAAGAGGAGTTTTTTTGTTATAAATAGAATAAATAGAAAATAATACCATTCCAAAAAACAACTGCCGGGGGTGGATTTATGGATAAAGAGTCGGTTATTAGTGAGACTATCGCGAAGTATGAGAAATATATAAATCCTGCTGTGGCCCGCTTGTTTAGATTTATGGGGTTGTCAACGGTAGAATGGGAAGCGTACGACACCATTATTCGCGATATAGACGGAAAAGAATACATAGACTGTTTGGGAGGCTACGGGGTATTCAGTTTAGGACACCGCCATCCGAAAGTAGTGGAAGCGGTAAAAAAGCAATTGGATATGATGCCGCTGTCCAGTAAAGTATTGTTTAGTAAACCTATGGCCGACCTTGCTGAACTATTGGCTGAAATCACCCCAGGTGATCTCCAGTTTAGTTTTTTTGGCAACAGTGGCGCCGAAGCAGTGGAAGGCGCGTTGAAGCTGGCCCGTATTCATACTGGCCGTACAAAAATTATTGCTACGCACAATGCTTTCCACGGCAAAACGATTGGCGCCCTAAGCGCAACAGGACGGGAGTTATTTCGCGAACCCTTCAAACCGCTTCTTACCGGCTTTATTCATGTTCCTTTTGGTGATCTTGTCGCTTTAGAGCAGGCCATTGACAGCGATACGGCTGCTGTAATCGTTGAGCCCATCCAAGGAGAGGGAGGCATTATCGTTCCGCCTGATGATTATCTGCCCGGCGTGCGCCAGTTATGCGACCGGCATGGTGCCTTGCTCATCTGTGACGAGGTGCAGACTGGTCTTGGCCGAACAGGCAGGCTTTTTGCTGTTGACCATTACGCCGTAGTACCCGATATCATAACAACGGCAAAAGCGCTTGGCGGCGGAGTAATGCCGATCGGCGCCTTTACCGCCCGCCCGGCGGTATGGGAAAAATATATTACCAGTCCTTTTCTGCACACTTCAACTTTTGGCGGCAACCCCTTGGCTGCCAGCGCGGCCGTAGCTGCCATCCAGGTTATCAAGGAAGAAAAGTTGGCCGAACGGGCGGCCGAGATGGGGGATTATTTTATTGGCGCTCTGCGACAGGTAGCCGGCGATTACGCCGATGTCATCAAAGAAGTGCGCGGGCGCGGCCTGATGATTGGTATGGAACTGACGAAGGAAGGCGTAGGTGGATTGATGATGGCCGAACTCATTGCCCAAGGAGTACTTGTAGCTTATACACTTAACAATCCAAAAGTCATCCGTATTGAACCGCCGCTAACCATTTCCCGCGAGACCGTGGACAAGGTGGTGGACGCTTTTGCCAAGGCGGCGGCTACGGCTCACGACATGATTGAAGATCTGTAAGAAGGGAGGACCTACTCGTGCCATATGTAGAAGTAACCATGCCGGTCAATTGCGATAAGAGTAAAATATATCCTATTTTAAAGGATATGGAGAAGTACCCTGAATTTATGCCCGACTTGGTCAGTGTCGAAGTACTGGAACGCAAAGATAATACGACTATTACCCGTTGGGTTTCGAATGTGGACGGCCGAATTATAAAATGGACTGAGGTAGATACTTTTGATGATGAAAACATGCATATTGCTTACCGGCAAATCGAAGGCGACCTTAAAAAGTTTGAAGGCGAATGGATATTAACCGATATCCGGGAGGTACGGAGATTAAACTAACCGTTGATTTTGAATTCGGTATACCGATGATAGCTGGACTTTTGAACCCAATTTTGAAAAAGAAGGTACGGGTCAATAGCGAAAACATGCTCAAGGCCATAAAAGAAAGAATGGAAAATAATCCATAAAATCGTGAATTTTTAGCTCCCAATGGCATAATTGCCTATTGTTAATTATAAGTGAATTACTTATAATTAAACTTAAAATATGACGATGGGAGGGAAAGGCTAAGGCCAAGAATTTATCGTCTTGCTAGCGTATATATAGAAAAGGAACGGCCTCTTATCATTGTATAACGGAGGTGTTGCACATCAATGAATTCGCTTAAAACAGCCATTTTGTTGGCTGCCTTGACCGGGTTGCTGCTGGCCGTGGGAAGTTTCTTCGGCGGCACCAAAGGCATGACAGTCATGTTCGTTGTTTCTATACTAATGAATTTCTTCAGCTATTGGTACAGCGATAAAATCGTACTTAGTATGTACGGAGCCCGCGAAGTTACACATCAGGAGGCACCCGACCTGATCCGGATGGTGTCGGCCCTGGCGCAAAAGGCAAAAATACCGATGCCCAAAGTATATATTATTGACACTGACGTTCCAAATGCCTTTGCTACCGGCCGTGACCCCGAGCACGGTGCGGTCGCCGTGACGACCGGCATAATGCGCGCTCTTAATTACGAAGAGCTCGAAGGGGTAATCGCCCATGAGCTTGCGCATATTAAAAACCGGGATACCCTTATCAGTACCGTTGTTGCCACTATTGCCGGCGTGATTACGATGATTGCCAACATTGCCCAGTGGACTGCTTTCCTGGGGTTTGGCCGCAGCAATGACGAAGAAGGCAACGGTATTGCCGGGATTGTCGAGTTTATCTTTCTAGTTGTGCTGGCACCCCTTGCCGCAACGCTCATTCAATTAGGAATCTCTCGTTCCCGCGAATATCAGGCTGACGAGACGGGTGCTTTAGTATCCGGTAATCCTCTGGCCTTAGCGAGTGCGCTCCAAAAAATAGAGTATTATGCCCAACATAGAGTCATGCCGGAAGCTACGCCGGCCACATCGCACCTGTTCATTGTTAATCCTTTTAGCGGCGGCGACTGGCTCGTCAGTTTGTTTAGTACCCACCCGACTACGGCGCAGCGGGTGGCAAGACTTCAAGAGTTGGCCAAACGCATTAGGTAATTAGGCAAAACCTCCTGGATATCCAGGAGGTTTTGCAGATTTATTCAGGGTGAAAAAAGCTGAGGGAGCTAGCTTTTTTCAGGTGAATATAATGGCAATATATTGACTTTCCCCGGTAATTTGCTAAAATTTTATTTGATTGATTTTGAAGGAGGTATGAGATGAGTTGAACGCCTTAGGTCGTCACATTTTAGCAGAGTTTTACGGATGCAATGCCAGCATTCTCAACGACGTAAAAAAGTGGAAGACATTATGGTCCAATGCTGCTTTAGAAGCAGGCGCGGAAGTACGGGAAGTAGCTTTCCA
>NZ_AAWL01000028.1 GCF_000169155.1 Thermosinus carboxydivorans Nor1 | reverse complement strand
TAACTATGGCCTGGTTATAAAGAAAAAAGTTGAAGATGATCCGCGCAGCTTCTGTACTCCTCATCGTGGCACACGGGAATGGGAAAAACTTTATGCGGAGCGAACATCGGTAGAACGAGCATTTTCCCGATTGAAGGAGCAGCTTGGAGCAAACACGGTTCGTGTACAGGGAATTAAAAAGGTTACAGCACATCTAATGCTTTGCTGCATTGCTTTACTGGCAGGAACAATAGCGGTTAATCGCCAGATACATCAGCAAAAAGCAGCCTAATTATTGTTTTTCATCTTACTTTTTACAGAATTAGCCCACCATAGGGATAGGTCTACCCTTTTTTAGGATGATATTGGAGCATTTTTGTTAAAAATTGGCTAATTACACTAATAGCTCTTGAATTTGACATCAAAATTGCTTAAAGACATCTCTTTGTGGATAACTTGCGATTGAATTATGCAAAACTCTCAGATACATATTTAAATACATAATGGAGGTAGTCATCATGTCTTCAACCTTAAGCATAAAAGAAAAGTCGTACCTGGAAGACGCCCTGGAATTAGAAAATCTTTGTCTTGTCAAGTGTAGCGTCTATGCTGATCAATGCGAAGACAAAGAACTCAAACAATTAATGTTTGACATTACAAAAAATAAACGTCGGCGTGCCGACCGAATGAAACGTTTATTAGGACAAACCCACGCTGCCTATTATCAATAAAATTCGAAAACTAACTAAAACCCTCGCCCGAAAGGAAGTGTTTCGTCGATGCGAAGAAGTTATAGCATGAACACCATGAACCGCCTTTCTGACCGTGATATGCTCTTGGACTTACTGACTACGGAAAAGTACCTCTCCCATCTCTATGATCATGCAATTTTAGAATCTTCCACCAGCAATGTGCAAAAAACTTTTGAACAGCTTGTACAGGACGCGCACGACACTTCTCGCACCTTATTTACGGTAATGCAGGAGCGAGGCTGGTACAATGTAAAAAGAACTGCCGATAAAGCCGATAAAGAGGTGCATACTCGTAAAAGTATTCAGGAGGAAACCTTTGGCCTTTCTGCCGATAGGGACTACGCTGTGACTAGTAGAAGGCGCAAATTAGGCCGTCGCTTGGGTTATAGGCGGATGGGCAAAACGGGAGTATTTACCTGTGGCCCCAAAATCCACACTAGTATGCTGGAAGAACAAGACAGGCACTAGAAAACCAGGAAATATCCTGGTTCTTCTTTGTTTTTTCTTTTAAAAAATAAAAAAAGACACTAAAAAATAATGTTTAAAGCATCCAAGACATTGGTAATCCGGTTGAACATTGTAACTTGCTCGGAACCGGCAAAAAGCAGCCCAACGGCATAGTTGTCCTCTGTCAAAACAAGCGCCCCACTATCGCCTGGCATGCTCATAGGCCCGGCCAATACTTGGTCAGCGAAAACGCCATATTCCCTATTGTCTAAAGCAACTTTTAGGATAACATCAGTTGCCAAAACCAAGCTATGTGTTACTCCTGTACTTCTGCCACTCTTTTTAACAGCCATGCCAACTTTTACTTCCTTTACGCCGGCAATTTCTCCAAACTCAAAAATATCAGCCTGGATTATATCGTCGTTAATAGGTTTGGCAACGGCGCAATCCACAATATTAGTTTTTTCACTTTCATGTAATACTTGGATTCGGTAATGCGGTTGCAACAAGCCAATGCATTTGTTTAGCAGAGCTTCAAACATTTTGGCAATTGGGCAGTGTGGCGCCGTTGTTTCCCGCAATAGGGGTACAAACCGCACCAAGTGTCCGATAACATTATCTTGTAAGGTACCGCCGTCGTAAATTCCGGGTTGAACAATAGGGTCGCCGACCACAGCCCGCCCGTCTGCCCCATCGGTTGCATTGGCAAGCACATGGTTATTGGACAAAATTAATCGTTCACCTGTATCCCGGTCGCGTACTACGGCTCCAAATGTTCCAGCCGATACTTTGAAATGACTGATGCTAACTCCTGGTTGTGCAGGGCGCATTGGCTGTGTTCGATCGGATAATAGCCGGATATCGCCTACTTCAATCACATCTGTTGGAAGTCCGTCAATTTTTCGAGGCAACAAAGCTTTACGACTCAATTCGCCGCGTGGCAGCTTTTTACGTACAAGAAAAATAACTGACTGCTCTCCCGTATCTTCTCCCCGCACTAATTTATGACCATGACCAACGCCGAGAATGTTATCTATAGTCGTAAATTCGCGAAACAGTGATGACAAGCCTTGCTTAAGCATATCCATACCCCCCTAGCCAATCTAGTGTATGATATGCAGCAGGCCTGCCGTAGGTAACGATTTAAGCGTTATGGGAACTATAACAAAACTTTGATATCACTTAATTTTTGCCGCGCAGCTTCTTCACCTTTTGCTATACAGTGGGCGACATATCTAGAGCTTTTGAAATCAAGATCATATACAGATGGGCGAATTATCACATCAGCATATTGTTCGCCTTTTAACAAGGTCACTTCCCTACCCATGATTTCGATACATTGGATTAGAATTTCGCCAATTGTTTCAATATTGTTGATTTGTTGTCCGTCATATCCTAAATTAACAGCTATAATTACGTCAGCCCCCATATGGTGAAGGATATCGGTCGGTAAATTATTTTTGACCCCCCCGTCTACCAAATTCATGTCACGATACTTTTTGGGACAAAATATGCCTGGGATGGAGATGCTAGCGCGTACAGCCTCTGATAGAAGAGCATTGTGAATATATCTGGCATTTAGAATTTCTCGCTGTCCTGGCAAAGGAGTTGTAAAAAAAACCGTATCGGCGGAGTTAATATCCACAGCCGTAATGGCAATAGGGATTTTTGTATCGCGGACCGTTTTTTGCTGCCAGTATTTCACAAAAAACTTCTCGATTTTATCACCTTTCACCAACCCTTTAGGCAGGACGGACCAAAACCGATATTTTGGGCCAAAAAAACATTTTACGCCGTGTTTTAAAAAATCGGCAATTGTAAACTTTAAGTCTACTAGGTCACGAATCTTAATAGTTTCAGCTATGGCGGCCATATCCCGGGGCGAATAACCACAAGCATACATTGCCGCGATAATCGCGCCTGCGCTAGTTCCGGCAATCATATGAATAGGGATTTGGTTTTGTAGCAGTACATTTAAAACGCCAATATGGGCTATACCCCGCAAACCGCCGCCACTTAAAGCCAGCCCTACCTTGGGCCTGCGATTACTCTCCCGGCCATTCACTCTAACAAGCATAAAAGTTTCCACCTCACAGTCCCTCTGCTATATCCTATGAATAAGCTGAAAGACTGTGCAAAAAAACCACCTAGCATGACATAACTCAGGGCTAGGTGGTTTTAGGTTTGCTTTTCGGCCAATATGATCATCCGTGGCGCTTCTACACCATAAGTCCGATAATCGAACCCTCCGTAAGTCTGTTTAACGTAAAAACCTGCCTGCGCCAGTATTGCCGTTATTTCGGCTAAGGAATAGGCACGTAATACGAATTCGTACTGCGTTTTCGCTCCTGTTAACAGGTTAACTAGTTCTCGTTTCATAATCGCGACGCCCTGGTTAAGCTCAACTTTGTAGGACAAAACATATTCGCCGCTAGGGTGGCGCCAATATCGGTTGAGACTATTACGTACCATCCAGTCGCGATTCAGCAAATCGATCAAGAATAGGCCATGTGGACGTAACGCTTTCGCTACCCGTTTAAGAACGTCAATATTTTCAGCATCGCTAAAATAGCCAAAGGCGGCAAACATATTAATAACCGCGTCAAACTCCTCACAGTAGTCGAGTTCACGCATATCACACTGGGCAAAGGTTACTACTACTCCTTCCTCCTCTGCTTTTTGGCTCGCAATATCAAGGAAGGCCTTGGTAGCATCCACCCCGGTAACATTGAATCCTAGTTTCGCTAATTCAATGGCATGACGCCCATAGCCGCAGTAAAGGTCTAAAATTGAGGAAGTTGGCGGCAGATTGAGAACTGTTGTAATAAATTGAACTTCCTGGTCGGTTCCTGCTAACGAATAGGCCTTAAAATCTCCAAGAACATCTTGTGTCATGGTTACACCACCACTGTGTTTAATAACCCAATTTTTTAAGCAGCAAGCGCGGATTATCTTTTAGGACTGTTTCAATTAGTAGATTTTCCGCAATCCCTGCACCCTGTGCCACCTTGCGGGCAAAACCGGTGCTTAGTAAGTCGCCAGGAGTATGGGTGTCGCTATTAACAAGTAAGAGTGCTCCCGCTGCCAGAGCAGTTGTAACAACATGACCATTAGTTAGGGAATGGCCGCCACGCGATGTTACTTCTATAAAAATGTGTTGTTCTTTGGCCAAAAGCGCTTCTTCCCAATTGCTCATACTGGCGTGATCAGTTACGCCAATAGCAGCGTAACCGGCCACATGGGCTCGACGAATAAGTTCAATAGGCGATAAGACGCCATCGCTAAAAAAAGAATGGGTATGAAAATCGTAAACCATATGCACATCCTAGTAAAAGTATAGTATATTAAGAGACGTCGGGATGGTCCCTATAAAGACAAACCCGGTTTTTAGAAGTCCGTTTTGCCCTATATAACGCCATATCAGCGTGATCAATGAGTTCAGTTTCGGATTGCGCGTCATAAGGATAGCCAGCTACACCCATGCTCACTGTAAGTATTCCTCCCGGTTGAGAATGTTTATTGGCAAAGGGGTATTCGGCTACTGCCATACGGATGCGCTCAGCAATTTTGAACGCTTCGTCTACTGTCGTTTCTGGAAACAGGACGGCGAATTCTTCACCACCGTAGCGCACGACAATATCGACATCGCGACAATTTTGCCTAATGATCTTGGCTATAGTTCGGATTATATGATCACCCTGCCGATGTCCGTAAGTATCGTTATAAAGTTTAAAGTAATCAATATCAATCATTAGCAGAGATAACGGACGCTTATACCTAACCGCTCGCTTGAACTCCCGTTCAAACAATGTCTGGAAATAACGGTAATTGTATAAACCTGTAAGGCCGTCAGTGATTGCTTGAAGTTCTACACGAGATACATGATTAGCGTGAGCAATAGTCATGCTAATTTGGCTGGCAAGAGACCGTAGCAAATCCAAATCATAGTCTTGTAAGCGTTTCGCTTGATTGGTTTCAACATCCAAAACGCCTATGATTTCGTTATTGACTATAAGTGGTACCGCTACTTCGCTAACGCCATCATGGGTTCCTTTTATATAACGAGGATCATGACGAACATCAGGAACGTAAATCAATTGCCCTGTCAAAGCAGCATATCCTGTGATCCCCTTCCCTAACGGGATACGAACGTTATTGGAATATCCCCGGTGAGCCTTTATTGTTAATTCCTGGCGCTCTTTGTCTAACAGCAATATAGCGGCGCAGGTAAACCCGAGTTCACGTGTAATTCCTTCCAATATTTCGTTTAAAACTTCATTTTCATTAACTGTTTTCTGGACAATGGCAGTGATGCGATATAAGGCTGCGAGTTTCTTATGGGCCTGCTCTAAGTCCATGAGGTATAAGTCTAGTTTAGACATGGCGACACGTAACTCTTGATTAACAGTAGCGTATTGCTCAGTTATATGTAAGAATTCTTCGGTAAGGAGGGTAGTTTCCGTAATATTTCGCACGAAAATAATGGTGTTGCCTGTACTGGGGTCAGGGAAAAAATGCCATTGAAAGTATTCTTTAAGTCCACGAGCAGTGATATGCTCCAACTTGAATAATTCACGCGGGGCTCCCGAGTAGCAGCATTCCTTATAGGTATTATAAACCATATCGGCGTTCCGCATTCCAAAGATTAGTTTTACAATGCGAAACAGCTCTTTTTCGGCGAATCGTCGACACTTTTTTTCACTATATTTGGACACAACCATGTGCAAGATTTGTCCCTTAGCGTTAATAACGATAAGAGCCGAAGGTATTACGCTAGTGACAGCGGCCATCATGGCTATACATAGATCAAAGTTACCCACGCTCATACCACCCAGAATTACAGCATGTAATAAACATTCACCAAACAGAAGGAAAATCCTGCTATAAAATCATATGACCATCCACTGGCTGTGGATGGTCATATGATTTTTTATTTTTTAATACATTCGGCCCCACGGTGGATAGCTTGTTCATTAATTGCCAACAGTTCCGGTTTTTTGGCAAACATTTTTTGGAAAGCCTTTAGTACCGATGTCGTAGCAACAGCTCCCGTCGCAGCAATCAGCGCTCCTAAGACTACCATGTTGGCAACCTTGGAATTTCCTAGCTCGGCAGCAATATCATTAGCCGGGACACGATATACGGTAATATCATCGCGCTTGCTGCTCCGTTCGATAAGAGAACTATTAATAATTAACACTCCCCCTGGCAGCAGCGCAGACTCAAACTTGTCAAGTGACGGCAAATTCATAGCAACTACGGCGGTTGGTTCTGTTACGATGGGAGCGCCAATGGCTTCATCCGAAACGATAACAGAGCAATTTGCCGTCCCCCCTCTCATTTCCGGACCGTAAGAGGGTATCCATGATACTTGCTTGCCTTCAATCATCCCGGCATAGGTCACAAGCTGCCCCATTAGCATTACTCCTTGACCACCAAAGCCGGCCATAATTATTTCATGTGTCATTTTGCCACCCCCTCCGGTGTTTTAAATACCCCCAGCGGATAATAGGCCATCATATTTTTTTCTAGCCAATCTACCGCCTCGAGCGGAGTCATACCCCAGTTAGTAGGACAAGTAGATAGCACTTCAACCAGCGCAAAACCTTCGCCATTCAGCTGAATCTCAAAAGCTTTTTTGATAGCCGCTCTGGCTTTTGCCATATTAGCAGGATTGTTAACGGCCACCCGGGCAATATATTTAGCTCCGTCAAGAGTAACAAGCATCTCTGACACACGGATAGGCATGCCGGCAGTTTCTACTTTGCGGCCATATGGTGACGTGTTTGTAACTTGTTCGACCAGTGTCGTTGGCGCCATTTGCCCGCCAGTCATACCATAAATGGCATTATTGACAAATATTGTAGTGATTTGTTCGCCCCGTGCAGCGGCATGAACAATTTCGGCGCACCCAATCGCCGCCAGATCGCCGTCGCCTTGGTAAGTAAAAACTACGGCATGAGGATGCACGCGTTTTACGCCGGTAGCGACAGCGGGAGCGCGCCCATGGGCAGCTTCCAGCATATCGCAATTAAAGTACTCATAGGCTAGAACAGAACAACCTACAGGTGCTACACCTATTGCTCGGTCATGAACCCCTAGTTCATCAATGATTTCGGCCACCAGACGGTGAATAATGCCATGGTGGCATCCCGGGCAGTAATGAAAAGGTACATCGCGCAATGCTTGGGGCCTGGCAAATATTTTTTCGGCCATATTTACTTGCCTCCCTTACCACTCATGATATTGACGATTTGTTCGTAGACCGCTTTCGGGCTCGGCATCATGCCACCCATTCGCCCGTAGAAGTAGACGGGCTTGGCACCGTTTACGGCTAATCTGACATCTTCAACCATCTGGCCGGCACTTAGCTCAATCGTCAAAAACGCATGAGCTTTTTGGGCAAGGAGGTTAAAAGGAAGATCGGGGAACGGCCATAAAGTAATAGGACGTAGCATGCCGACTTTCATACCTGCAGCCCGGGCTTTCTCCATAGCTGACCGAGCTATACGCGAAGTAATGCCATAAGCAACCAAAATAAGTTCGGCGTCGTCAGTATATAGTTCTTCATAACGGCGTTCTTTATCGCGAATGGTCTGATACTTTTTCTGCAGGTGAATATTATGCTTTTCTAATTCATCAGGCTGGAGGTGAAGAGAATTAATAATATTCGGGTCTTTCCGGCCGCCTTTCATACCTGTTGCTGCCCATGGTTTTTCAACAGGTGAAACTTGACTGGTATTAAACTCAACCGGCTCCATCATTTGCCCTAAAGCTCCGTCACCAAGAATCATAACAGGATTACGGTATTGGTCGGCTAAATCAAACGCAAGAATAGTGATATCTACTAATTCCTGGACAGAGTTGGGAGCCAGGACAATATTATGATAGTCGCCGTGTCCGCCGCCTTTAGTCGCCTGAAAATAATCGGCCTGACCTGGTTGAATTCCGCCAAGACCGGGACCGCCGCGCATAATGTTGACAATCACACAAGGCAGTTCGGCGCCGGCAATATAAGAAATGCCTTCCTGTTTTAGACTAATACCCGGACTGGACGAGGAAGTCATCACTCGGGCGCCTGCACCGGCAGCGCCATAAACCATGTTAATGGCGGCAATTTCACTTTCGGCCTGCAAAAAAACCCCGCCGACCTGAGGCATCCGCTTAGCCATGTACTCTGTCAATTCTGTCTGCGGGGTTATAGGGTAGCCAAAATAGTGGCGACACCCAGCAACGATAGCCGCTTCACCAATGGCTTCATTGCCTTTCATCAAGACTTTTTCTGCCACACCAATCACTCCCAACCTTATTTATGGATTTCAATAGCCACGTCAGGACAAGTTTTCGCACAGAGAGCACAGCCAATGCATTTCGAAGGATCTGTCACGGTAGCGGGACGATAGCCCTTACTATTGAAACGGTCAGCTATTACGACAATTTTTTTAGGACAAGCTCTTGTGCACAATTCACATCCCTTACACCTTTCTTCATTAAATACCGGTTTGGGCATATAGGTCTGTCCTCCTTTATAATTTTTCACAGGTTTTGCCTGGAATTAGCAAGTACATCCTAAACGCCGTGAAATAAGTTTAGCCTTTTCTTTTAGTATTTCTATAATTGCTTCATATCTATCCGCGCCAAGCATAGAGCTAGCGCTGGATATTGACAAGGCAGCGGCTACTTTTCCACCCGCATTATAGATGGGTACAGCAATACAGGTGATACCTTCGATCGTTTCATTGCAACCAAGGGCATAACCTTGTTCGCGTACTTTTATAAGTTCGCGGCGTAGTGCTTCAGGGTCGGTAAGCGTAAATTGCGTAAACCGTTCAATACCACGTGCTAAAATTGCTTCGTAGATTTCGTCAGGTGCATGAGCCAGCAGGACTTTGCCAACGGCGGTACTATGAATGGCCATGCTAAAATCGAATTTGGGAATAATAAGAAAAGGACGTTGCGGCTCTACTTTATCGACGATAACCAGCTCGTCACGAGCTAAAACAGCCAGTAAAGCAATTTCTTTTGTTTCGTTTGCCAGTTCAACCATGATCTGGCGGGCAGCAGTACGAATATCAAGTCTTTCTGCACAAATTTCACCTAGGTGAATAAGTCGCATTCCCAGCGAATAACGGCCATTATCGGTCTGTTGCACAAAACCACGGGCCAACATAGTTTGTAATAAACTGTGAACAGTACTTTTTTGTACGCCTAATATTTTGCTAAGCTCAGTCACCCCCATTGCATGGGGATGCCGGCCAAGAATAAGTAATAGTTCAAGGGCTCGATCGACAGAAGCGACTATATAGGGAGATACCTTTTGCGGCAATGAGCCACCTCCGTTTCCATATATCGAACAGCGTTCTGATTATAATATATTCGCGCAATGCTAAAAAAATCCTGCCTGGGTAAGCCTATTTACAGTATGAATACAAAATACCCCGCGCTTTTACGCGCGGGGTATTTTTATTCGGCTTCGTAAATTACAATAGTCATTTTTTCACCCGATTTACTGACGCCAAAAATGTACCCGTCCTTCTTTAACGACTTATTCAAAAAGTCGACAACATCTACTAAAACGGCGTTCGCGGCAAAGGTTTTGCTGGCGACAATTTCGAGCTTTCCTTTGACACCAAGTTCTTCATTCAAAATACTTCACGCCTTACTTTAGGATTTCGACTAGATCTCCCGTTTTGAGCATAGCAGCGTTGCCCTCATCGGTGTCAATATGCATTTCGAGCTTAAATTCTTCATGGACACGAACAAGAACGTTTTCGAAAACAACCGCCCGATCGCCGCCGCTGCGGACGCGAACGAAATCTTTATCTTTAAGACCAAACTTTTCAGCGTCTGCCGGCGTCATGTGGATATGGCGCCACGCGATAATTACCCCTTCTTCCAGCTTTACAGATCCCTGAGGGCCAACAAGAGTAACACCGGGTGAGCCCGTTAAGTCGCCCGAGTCGCGTACCGGAGGATTGATGCCTAGTTTTATGGCATCGGTAAGAGCAACTTCGACCTGCGACTTTTTGCGCTCCGGCCCCAAGATGCGAACATTTTTAAAGGTACCTTTTTCCGTTACCAGATCTACCGTCTCGTGAGCAGCATATTGTCCGGGTTGAGACAGTTCTTTCATGGGCCGCAATTGATACCCTTTGCCGTAAAGAATGTCTAAATGTTCGCGGGTAACATGAACATGACGGCCCGATACGCCGACGGGAATTTTAAAATTGGACATAACTGATAAGCACTCCTTTATTTAGATATAATAGTGTAATAACTACTCGATTATTTCTGAAAAGTAAATGACGGTTACTATATCAGCAGGGGTTAGCGTTTTTTCATAAATTGACTGCAAAAAGACCAAAAGGTCATCCACAGAGGCAAAATCCGGGTTTTCCCCTTGTAGATCCTCAATTGTTAGTTGGGCGATAGGTTTAACCAGAACTCTATCTATGACTGCCGTATATATTTTCTTTTTTTGCGCAAAACGTTTGCCGACTGTAACCCAGACTATGTCTCCTTCTGCGTATTTATGGGTTTTGTCTCCCAAGCGAATGGTACAGCTTTTACGCCGGCAGACCAGCTGACTATGATAATTCGAGGAATAAAAGTTAAGTGCCCGCATTTCTCTTCCCCCTTAGTTTTTCAACCTAGCCACTTTTTGATGCGCTCCACAGCTTCAACTAAACGGTCTTCCGGCTGCACCAGCGCTAAGCGGACATAACCCTCACCGTATTGTCCAAAAGCAACGCCGGGAATAACGGCGACGCCAGTATTTTTGAGCAAGTCAATGGTAAAATCGAATGAGGATTGCCGGGTAGGTACAGGTGCCCAGACGTACATGGAGGCTTTGGGCCTCTCAACCGGCCAGCCTATTGCCGTAAAGCCGTCTACAATTATATCACGCCGCCGCTGATAGCATGCAGCTGTAGCTATAATGCAGTCTTGCGGACCGGTCAGAGCTGCTATGGCTGCTTTTTGAATAGGGTAGAAAACGCCATAGTCAAAATTTGACTTTAGGCGCCCTAATAGGCCGATAACTTGAGAATTGCCCACAACAAAACCGATACGGCATCCAGCCATGTTATAGGTTTTGGACAGAGAATGAAACTCAACACCTACTTCTTTAGCACCAGGCACACTTAAAAAGCTATCCGGCTTATAACCGTCAAAAACCAGTTCGCTGTAGGCAAAGTCATGACAAATAACAAAACCGTAGCGTTTAGCAAGTTCGACCGCCTGACTGAAAAAGTCGCGCGTCGCCGTCGCAGCCAGCGGGTTATTAGGATAATTAATAATCATCAACTTTGTGCGTCGCAAAATGGACTCATCGATAGACGTTAAGTCTGGCAGGTACTGATTTTCCGGTTTGAGCGGCATATAGTGCAGCTGAGCGCCGGCCATTAAAGGTCCGGCACTATAGATGGGATAGCCTGGATCAGGAACCAAGACAATATCTCCCGGATTGACCAGGCATAAGGATATGTGCGCCAGACCTTCTTGGGAACCAATGAGAGAGTGGATTTCTGTTGACGGGTCTAGAGAAACGTTAAATTTGGTTTGATACCATGCGGCAATGGCCTGTAGCAATTCGGGCAGTCCTCTAGTCAGAGTATATCCGTAATTACGCGGGTTAAGGACGGCGTCTTGCAAAGCGGCGATTATGTGAGGCGCCGGAGCTAAATCAGGACTACCGATACTAAGAGTAATAACGTCGCGACCGGCAGCCGTCTCTTTTTGGCGCAATTCGTCAACCTGGCTGAAAATGGCCGACGTCAATCCCCGCATGCGCTCTGCCTGCTCAACCATGGTCTGCTCCCCCTATAAGAAATTCGCTTGGAAGATTTCCCACGAAGATATACATTCAATGTCTTACTGCGAATTCCTTGCACCTTTCCGTTTATTTTGCACGTACTCGTGAATAGCAGCCGCTGCCTTTTTGCCGGCTCCCATCGCCTGAATAACCGTGGCGGCACCGGTAACGATGTCGCCACCGGCAAAAACTCCTTCTTTCGACGTCCGGCCGGTTTCATCCGTAGTTATATTGCCCCGCTTATTTACAGCCAGGCCGGGAGTAGTTTGTTGGATTAAGGGATTGGGCCCTTGGCCGATGGCCATGATGACAGTATCGACATCAAGTACAAAATTGGAGTTTGCGATCGGAACAGGTTTTCGCCGCCCCGATTCATCAGGTTCGCCGAGCTCCATGCGGATACATTCTAATCCTTTCACCCAACCCCGTTCGTCGCCAATGATACGCACCGGATTGGTCAGTAGCCTAAATTCCACGCCTTCTTCCTTCGCATGTTCGATTTCCTCCGCTCGTGCAGGCATTTCTTCCTCTGAGCGGCGATACACAATATAAACATTTTCCGCACCGAGGCGCAATGCGGTTCGCGCGGCGTCCATGGCAACATTGCCAGCGCCGACAACGGCTACCCTCTTTCCAGCATGAACAGGCGTGCCTGCTTCGGGAAATTTATAAGCCTTCATTAAATTTACCCGGGTCAAAAATTCATTAGCTGAATATACCCCGTTGAGGTTTTCCCCCGGTATGTCCATGAAGTGCGGCAGTCCCGCCCCGGTACCGATAAAGACAGCGTCAAATCCTTCTTCGGTGAGGAGTTCGTCGATGGTAAAAGTCTTACCGATAACAGCGTTGACAACGATTTCCACACCTAATTCTTTCAATTCTTCAATTTCCTGGCGTACAATTTCCTTAGGCAACCTGAATTCAGGGATACCATACATCAGCACACCGCCCGGGGCGTGAAGCGCTTCAAATACCGTAACTTTGTAGCCCATGCGGGCAAGGTCCCCTGCAGCCGATAATCCCGCCGGCCCGGCGCCAATAACGGCTACTTTGCCAAGTGGCTCCGGCGGCAAAATTACCTTTTGTTTGCGTCCGCGGGCGCGGGCATAGTCGGCGGCAAACCGTTCCAGGCGGCCGATGCCTACCGGCTCGCCTTTTTTACCTACTACGCAGAATTTTTCGCACTGGTCTTCCTGCGGGCATACCCTGCCACAAATTGCAGGCAGGTTATTCTTGGTCTTGATTTCGTCAATCGCCGCAGTAAAATCGCCTTCCCGAATATGCTTAATAAAAGCAGGGATATTAATGCCGACCGGACAACCCTGCCGACAAGGTGCTGTCTTGCATTGCAGACAACGGCTGGCCTCGGCCTTGGCGGTAGTATCATCATAACCGAGTGCCACTTCGTCAAAATTGCGGCGCCGGATTTCCGGCTGCTGCTCCGGCATCTTGTGTTTTATCGATGACACGAACAATCACCTCCGCAACGATGTTCCCGGCGCTCATAACTATGATACATTTTTTGACGGGCCATTAACCCATCGAAATCCACTTCATGGGCATTAAATTCAGGACCATCAACGCAGGCAAACTTGTTTTTGTTGCCGACACTTACACGGCAACCGCCGCACATGCCAGTACCGTCCACCATAATCGGGTTAAGGCTGACAATAGTATGAACCCCGTACGGACGCGTTACCTCAGCAACACTTTTCATCATGATTACCGGACCGATCGCCATAACAAGGTCAATCTTTTCGCCTGCGGCAAGCATCTCCTTTAAGGGGTCAATTACCAAACCTTTTCGGCCTTTTGACCCGTCATCAGTAGTAATATAAAGTACATCGCTTATAGTGGCCATTTCTTGTTCGAGAATAAGTAAATCCGCATTGCGAGCCCCGATAATCGAAATTACTTTATTACCTGCTTCCTTGTAAGCGCGGGCAATGGGATACACCGGCGCGACACCAATTCCGCCGCCGACACAAACCACCGTACCAAATTTTTCAATGTGGGTAGCTTTGCCAAGAGGCCCTGCTAGATCGAGTAGTGCGTCGCCTGCTGACAAGCGGCCAAGTTGCCGCGTCGTATGCCCCACCTCTTGAAAAATTAAGGTGATTGTACCTGCGGCACGGTCGAAGTCGGCGATGGTGAGCGGAATACGTTCACCATCTTCATCAATTCGCAAAATGACAAACTGACCCGGCTGGCACTTGCGGGCAATAAGCGGTGCCTGCACAACGAACAACTTGACGCTCGGCGCCAGTTCCTGCTTTTTTAAAATCGTAAACAAAATCTCACTCCCCTTATGGTTAGTAATTAGCTTGTAAGACGCATACTGCGCCGCGCTGCCTCATATTTTACTCTTTCTTCGTCGATGGTGGTCAGTTTCCCTTTTTCTAGCAAAATGCGGCCATTTACCAAAACTGTATCCACATCACTGGACTGAGCCGCATATACCAAAAGTGATACAAGATCATGCCGCGGATGCCAATGCGGCCCCTGCAGAGATAGTAAGGTAATATCAGCCTTATAACCGGCGGCTAGCACGCCAACACTGCCGCCAAGCCCGAGAGCCTGAGCGCCGCTACGTGTAGCCATGTCTAAGGCGGTGGCCGCAGGCACGGCAAGAGGGTCGTTGTTTCTTACCTTTGCCAGGAGCGCCGCTAACCTCATTTCTTCCAACATATCCAGGTTGTTATTGCTCGCGGCGCCATCGGTTCCCAGGCCGACGCAAATGCCGGCTGATAGCAGTTCTTGTACTGGGGCGATACCGCTGGCCAGTTTCATATTACTGCCCGGATTATGAGCAACACGTACCTTTTTGCGAGCCATAATCGCAATATCCTCTTCCGTCAGATGCACACAGTGCGCGGCCAAAACACCACAATCTAAAACTCCGAGTTCGTTCATTAACGCAATAGGGGTTTTACCGTGTTCTTTCAGGCAGGTTTCAACTTCTCCAGCCGTTTCGGATAGGTGGATATGAATTTCGGCCTTCAGTCGGCCGGCCAATTCAACTACCCGGTGCAAGTAGGCAGGGGGGCAAGTGTAGGGCGCATGGGGGCCGAGCATAACGGTAATACGGCCTTCGGCCGCGTTATGCCATTCGCGGAAAAGTGCTTCGCTTTCATGTAGGGCTTGCTCTGCTGTGGGCGAAACACCCGCCATTCCCCGCGATAGAACCGCCCGTATGCCACTGTCAACTGCTGCCTGCGCAACTTCAGGCATAAAAAAATACATGTCAGCGAAAGTTGTCGTCCCGGTTTTCAGCATTTCGACAATGGCTAGCATGCTGCCCCAATATACATCTTCCGCCATAAGTTTTGCTTCGGCCGGCCAGATCTTATTTTGCAGCCAGTCCATGAGCGCCATATCATCGGCATAGGACCGAAAAAGGGTCATAGCAGCATGGGTGTGGGTATTGACAAACCCAGGGATAGCCAATTTATCTGTGCAGTCGATAACATGATCAGCTTGCCAATCTTGTTTTTCTGGCCCCACCCATGCAATTTCCGAACCGTTAATGGCTATATCACTCTTGGTAATTGTACCGTCTGCTCCCCAGACATAGGCACTTTTCAGTAACAATGTTTTCGCCATGCTATTTCTCCCATCATATCATTTTTGCCGTTGGCGGTAATGCTCTTTATAAAAGGTATGCATTATCTGGACATCCTTTTCGTCAAGCACGACCGCCCCGCCCAACTGAGTGGCGTAGATATAAATCTGCGCGGCTTTTTCTACCAGTTCACAGGCCGTTACCGCTTCTTCCAGAGAGTCACCGCAACCAATAACGCCATGGTTGGCCAGCAAAAGGGCATTTTTACCATTAAGAGCTTTGGCAGCGTTAAGCGCTAGCTCCTCTGTGCCAGGGAGAGCATATTCGGCTACATCAACACTTCCCCCCGTCACCTGAACAAGGTCTTCTATAATAGGGGGGATAGCCCTACGCGCTACCGCACAGGCACTGGCAAAAATGCTATGGGTATGCACGACGGCCCTAATATCGCTGCGGGCGCGGTAAATTGCAAGGTGCAGCGGCAGTTCGGAGGAAGGCTTAAGATGACCGTCAACAACCACACCATCTAAAGATACAATAACAATGTCCTCCGCCTTTAACGTCCGGTAGTCCCGTCCTGAGGGGGTAATAGCGATCAATTCGGAAGTGGGTAACCGCGCACTGATATTTCCCCATGTTCCCGCCACAAGCCCTTTTCCCAAAAGCGTACGGCCAACGGTAACAATACGCGCCCGAATATTTGACAACTTTTCCATAAATTTATCTCCTAATTTTTATCTTCTCGCTATTCGCCAGATCGGCAATAGCCTGATCATAGGGAGGGCGCAGTACCCCATATTCTGTAATAATGGCGGTAATATACTCATTAGGAGTAACATCAAAAGCGGGATTAAAAATATCAATGCCATCTGGAGCGACGCGAATCCCGCCAAAAGAACTCACTTCGTCGGCACTGCGCTCCTCGATCGGAATATCTGCACCGCTGGCAATCGTAAAGTCAAAAGTGGAAACCGGAGCAGCCACAAAGAAAGGAATACCATGCTCTTTGGCCAATACTGCCACGCTGTAAGTACCAATTTTATTAGCAACATCGCCATTACGGGCAATGCGGTCGGCGCCAACGAGCACCGCTTGTACCATACCCTTTTTCATAACCCAGCCCGCCATGTTGTCTGTGATTAACGTAACAGGAATGTTTTCTTGCGCAAGTTCCCAGGCTGTTAGCCGGGCCCCTTGCAGCAAAGGACGGGTTTCATCAACAAATACCCTTTTAATTTTGCCTTCCGACCAAGCCTGGCGTATGACCCCCAAAGCGGTACCAAAAGCAACCGTCGCCAAAGCGCCGGCATTGCAATGGGTCAACACGGCGTACTCATCTCTGGTAAAAAGCTGAGCGCCGTAAAGGGAAATCTTTTTATTTACCTCTTTGTCTTCGGCGGCAATAGCTTTCGCCTCGTCTTCCAATGCGGCCACGACAATAGCCGGGTCAGTCCCCTGGTCGTAGCGGCTTGCCACTAAGAGCATGCGGTCAATAGCCCAAAAAAGATTCACTGCCGTTGGCCGGGTCTTACGGAGTGCGGCCGCGATTTCAGTAAGGCCTGTCCAAAACTTTTCCTTGTCAGTAATCAATTCCCGTGCTCCCAGTACCAGACCGAAAGCAGCAGCAGCGCCAATAGCGGGAGCTCCCCGCACTTCCAGGCGCCGAATGGCCTCAGCCACTGTCTGCCAGTCGCGACAGGAAATATACTCGACTTTTGCAGGCAGAAGAGTTTGATTTAATAGTTGCAATACGCCGTCAGACCAAATAATGGATTGCAGCACAAGTCATTCACTCCTGTGATTGCCTATAATTGGAATCCACCGTATTCCGCCAGTGCATGCCGACAAGTACAATCGGCGTCCGGGTCAATTAAGGAAATAGTTTCCATAATGAGACGCTTGATATTTTCTGTATTGGCTTTCATTGTGTCCAAAACTTCACCGTGCGTGAGTGGCTGAGCCGATATACCTGCAGCGTAGTTTGTTACCATTGAAACCGTGGCATAACACATTTCTGCTTCACGGGCTAATACCACCTCCGGGACATTGGTCATTCCCACAACATCACCACCCAATTTAGCAAACATAGCTATCTCCGCAGGCGTTTCAAACCGTGGTCCCTCAGTGCACACATAGGTACCTTTCGTATGTATAGCAATTCCGATTTTCTTTGCTGCTTTTTCAAGCTTTTGGCGCAGCGCAGGGCAATAGGGCTCAGTAACGTCCACATGGACGACGCCCCTTTCTCCTCCTTCATAAAAAGTATGAACTCTGTTTTTAGTGAAATCGAGAAATTGGTTAATCAGGACGAAATCGCCCGGTTTCATGTCCGTGTTGAGCGAACCTACGGCCGTTGTAGCCAGAATGGCTTGTACACCGATTTTTTTCATCGCCCAGATATTGGCGCGATAATTGATTAAATGAGGCGGTATAGAATGTTTGCTCCCGTGACGAGGAATGAACGCAATCGCTCGTCCGGCGTATTCACCCACTTTATACCGCACAGCTCCATAAGGTGTGAGAATTTCCTCCTCGCGCACGTTTTCCAAAATACGCGGATCATAAACACCTGTTCCGCCAATAATAGCCAATTTTGTCACAGTTATCACCTACAAAGTATTTATGCAAAAATATATAACTATATTTTACTATATTTTGCTATATTTTATCTACAAGAATTGCCCTGAAATAAGACTGCATAAATCTCGCCTCTGGACATCCTGGCTGCTTATTTTGTGCGCGAAATTTCGCAAATAGAAAGTAAATCCTCCATCGTGTTCAGAATATAATCCGGTTTCTCAGCTACAATACTCTGCCAAGGTACCTGGGTCCACCGGACAGCAGCGGTATGCGCGCCTGCCCGTTTAGCGCTGATGATATCATGAGGACTGTCCCCAACCATTAAACAGTCGGCAGCGGTAAGCCCCAATTCTTTTATGGCGGTAAGGACAGGTTCAGGATCGGGTTTATGTTTTTGGCACTGTTCCACGCCAATAACGGCTGTAATATACTTATCCAAATTAAAAAGCCGTAACCCGCGAAGCGCCGTGCCCTGCGTTTTCGAAGTAACAATAGCCATGGCTGTCCCGGCATTATATAGTTCCTGCTCATGATGGGTTAAGTTATAGTCGCGATAAGTAGCAATTAACTCATCTACTTTATCAGGTCCCAAATGCTCCATGGCAGCACGCAGCGTTTGGCCGAAAAAAGGGTGAATCTCTGCCGGAGTGATGTCACGATTATAATGAACGCGAAAAGTATGTTGAAAAGATTTAACAATAAGTTCTGTGGTGTCTAGCAAAGTACCATCTAGATCAAATAATATGCCTCTGTATTTCAAGAAAGCAACCTCCTATTTTACAACTTGAACGTCGTGTCATCCTGTATGAATGAGGAAAAAGGGCCCAGTGGCCCTTTAGCTTTCTCGAACCATCAACAAAATCCTGCAGCATTTACAAATTTACGCCTACCAGTCCACCTAACGCACCTGCAGCAAGTCCGGCAAAAAATTTATTGGTCAGAACCAGCCAGGAAAGAGGTTCAGGGGATAATTTTACGCCGATGCCAACAGAAATTAGGACATAAAGCAAGCCGATTGCCATACCGATAATGAGTCCCATCGATTGCGCTTTTTGCGTTGCGTAAGCGCTGCCGATAAAAATACTGGTGACAGTGATGCAAACCATCAAATAAGAAAGGTAGTGTTCTACAAAAGAACTATCTGAGACAAGGCTGATCAGTGATAAAAAGAAAGTGCAGATGAGGGAAACAACGAGACTAACCACCAATCCTTTTAATATCATCAAGATAATCGCTCCAGGTGCTTTTTGCGGCGGAGCGTTAAACCTTGAACGTCGCGATACTTTGGCCACAATTTTCCCTCCTTAGGAGTTTTAGTGTAAATTTATGCAGATTGCGGCCAAATATACCGGATTATAGCCCCCATTTTCGCAGTAAATCCATGATAGCATAATTGGTCAGGTCGAAATGTATAGGTGTTACGGAAATCTTTCCTTCTTTTACGGCAACAATGTCACTATCGGGATCGTTGGTGTTATCCACTAAATCGCCACCCATCCAGTAATATAATCTCCCTCGGGGATCAGTGCGGCGCTCAAAGGTATTTTTGTATTGTCTGACGCCTAGCTTCGTGACAGCTACGCCCCCTAGCCTATTCGGCGGTAAGGCTGGCACATTAACATTTAACAGTGTATTAGGCGGTAATGTATTTTGCATCATAGTTAAAATCAGTTTCCGGGTAAAATCGGCGGCAGGCGTAAAATCAAAGGGTTGCCAGGTGTCCAGTGATACAGCCACAGCAGGAATACCGTGCAAGGCACCCTCAATCGCGGCGCTGACGGTCCCGGAATACAACACATCAGTACCTAAATTGGGTCCATGATTAATGCCTGAGACTACAACATCGGGCGGCTCAGCCAACAATGCTTCGATTGCCAATTTTACGCAGTCGGTCGGTGTTCCGCCAATACGCCAAGCTGTAACGGAAGAATTATCAATGTGGTGCGGGTCTACTCTTATGGGATGGTGAACAGTAATTGCCTGACTTGTGGCGCTGCGCTCACCGTCAGGTGCTACTACCGTAACTTGAGCGATAGCGGATAAAGATTGCCACAGGGCTTTGATGCCGGGCGCAAAAATACCGTCATCATTGGTCAATAAAATATGCAAGCTCCTTATCCTCCCCAATAGCTAGTCTTCACGATAGATGCACTTCAACTTTCCAGTTATGGCCGTGCAGGCGCGCACACTTACCGCGATAATCGGGTAAACGATGTTGCTACCTCAAAATTCGGTAATGATCGTTAATTCAACCACAGTTGGCCCTCCTATTAATAGTATGTTCAACTACCGGACGAAACCAACAAATGTGAAAAAAGATGAGTTTGCATAAAACTCATCTTTGCATCGAACTACTTGACCGCCTGTTTGCTCAGTAAGTTTTCCTTGGGAAAATCACCTGGCTGAGTTAGAAGAATGTCGTGATAGCTGAGGCCACGGGTATGTTGGGTATGGCTCCACTCACGGTCATTACGGTGTAAATAGCCCATAAATGTGATAGGTATCCAGCTATAAACAAAAATGGGATAAAAGATCAGATAGAGCCACGACTTCCAATGGGCCCGGATTTTCGCAAGTACAATAATTGGAAAAACATACTGGCCGATTGCAATCACTGTCCACACTTCGACCGGTAGCACCATATACAAAATATTGGTATAAAAAGGAACGATGTGATAGATATAGCTCAGCAAAACAAAAATTGTTGATAAAATAAGAAAATGAGGCTGCAGCAGATGAAGAACACCGTCAAGGATACGGATATCGCGCCGTTTAAAACCCTCATAGAGAAGACGCGGAATATAGCGGCCGGCAACATCGAAATGGCCTTGTGCCCACCGCTTACGCTGATACCAAGACTGTTTAAATGTCAGCGGTTTTTCGTCATACACAATGGCGTCATGCGCCCAAGTTGTGCGAATACCCTTGAGCAACACTTTCATGGTAAATTCCATGTCTTCGGTAAGGCAAGTAGCTCCCCAACCAAACTTCTGCAAGACGTCGGTCGCGATACACATGCCAGTGCCGCCAAGAACGCTTGACAAACCTATATTATATTTGGCTAAATGCCAGATATGATTAACTACCCAGAACGATATGGCAAACGTACCGGCAATCCAGGTATCGTGCGGATTTTTTGCATCCAGGTACCCTTGAATTACCTTTTCTCCCTTGCATAGCCGGTTGTTCATTTCCAGCAGGAAATTAGGATGGACCAAATTATCGGCATCAAAAACAACTACAGCATCATACTTTCGTTTCATCCTGAACAGTTTAGCAAACATCCATTCCATGGCATAACCTTTGCCCCGCTGTTCCAAGTTAAAACGTTCGTACACGATGGCTCCGGCATTGCGGGCTATTTGGGCAGTACGATCTTTGCAATTGTCAGCTACGACAAAAATATCGTAAAGTTCACGGGGATATCGGAGAACTTGCAGATTCTCTACAAGTTGACCGATAACCTGTTCTTCATTGTGTGCGGCAATAATAATGGCAAAACTTTTTTCCGGAGTAGTAATTTTTTCCTCTTTTCTTCGCCAAATACCAAATATGGCAATAATAAAATAATACAACGTAAAAAATATGATAATAAGCTGCATCGGGATCATTATGTAATCAAAGATATAATTCATAGTTGTTCTCCTTTGAGTTCGCCTGAAAGCTATTTTCGGTTAAATACAACTAAAATTTTACGTTTGGGATCCCGCTCGTGTCAAGAAGTGAAAAATCTTGTCTGGCGGCATAGCTTTCCGGCATATGGTCTACGGGTGAACTTTTGCCAATAAAATGTTTTTTCCTTAGCCAAAAACGGTTTTTCGCCGGCAGTCTATCCAATAATATATCCCGCAAAAAAATAAGTATCCTCAGCACAGGGATACAGCAGAACAGGTCGCATAACAGAACCTATTGATTAGGTTTAGGCTTAGCCTCAAAAAAGCCAAAAATTGTATTTAAAATACCGAATAAGGCATAGGCAAAAAAGGGCACAAACAAAACAGATTGTAAACTTAGCGACAGGATATACCCTGCTACTGCCAACGTTAGCAACGCAGGAATGGTCCTGATTCGTTCACCGCCTTTACCTTTAAAGTCTGGATAGCGAATAGTGCTAATCATCAGATAGGCAAATACGATAACCATCACCGGAAACAACCAACCGGCCGGACGGACGCCAAGCATCACAAAAGTTGCGATAACACAACCACCTGCCGGAATCGGCAACCCCATAAAATAACCCTTCACTTTAGTGGTGTTCACATTAAAGCGCGCGAGCCGGAGCGCGCCACAAGTAGCGAAAGCGGCTGCCGCCAAATATCCGGCAACCCCAAAATCTTTTAGAATAAACGCATATGCTAAAATCGCCGGTGCAACACCGAAGGAAACTAAATCACACAATGAGTCCAGTTCTTTGCCGAATTCGCTGCTGACTTTAAAATAACGGGCAACCCGTCCGTCCAAACCATCAGCAACCATTGCCGCAACAATAAGAAGCCCTGCCCGGCTAAAATCGCTATGAAACGTAGATATAATAGAAAAATTCCCAAAACTAAATTCAATGCGGTTAATGCATTTGGAATGACGCTTCTCACTGCCTTAACCTCCCTATGATTGTCTCTCCACCTTTTACCCGATCTCCTTTCTTCACCAGGATTTCTACCGACTTAGGCACAACAACTTCCGTACATGAACCAAACTTTATAAGTCCATAGCGTTCACCCGGCTTTAGAATACTGCCAACCGTTACCCAGGAGACAATGCGTCGGGCCAAAATGCCGGCAACCTGCGTGACTAAGACTCGCATGTACTTATTCTCTAGTCCTATGGCGTGTCGCTCGTTTTCACAGCCGGCCGATTCCTTATAGGCCGGTCGAAAACGGCCGCAGGTATATTGCTGAAATTTAATTTCACCGGCAATGGGGCTTCGGTTTACATGAACATCAAAGATAGATAAAAAAATACTGACCTTGGTAGCCGCCTCATTAAGAAACTGGTCTTCATAAATATCACAAACGCTAATGACCTTTCCGTCCGCCGGCGCCAGCACCAGCGTTTCGTCATCAGGCACATTACGTTCAGGGTTGCGAAAAAAGAAAATAACATAAGCCAAGAGCACACCAGGAATGATACTCCAGTAGGGGCCAAAAGCAAGAGCAACAATAATGGTGATCAGCGCCATGACCGCTATGTAGACGTAACCTTCTTTAACAATCGGCGTCTTAACCATCTAATCACCTCCCCTAAACAACCTCCTTGTCTTGCCCATTTCTTAATCTCAACCAATTATAATATACTGCCGTCATCTTTGTCTAACTTTTTGTCCGTCAGCACCCGGTAAACAAACCGTGGCAAGGCCAGCATTCGTACCGCCCGCTGCGGTTGCGACATGAGCCGGTATAGCCATTCCAAGCCAGCACGTTGCATCCACACTGGGGCACGGCGAACGGTACCGGCCATCACATCAAAAGTACCGCCAACGCCAATGGCTACCGGTACGGACAATTCTTTGCGGTGTTGCCATAACCACTTTTCCTGTTTAGGTACACCAAGAGCAACAAATATTACATCGGGCCTACGGGCACGAATATCTGCAAGCAGGGCAGCTTCGTCGGCGGCCTGAAAAAAACCATGATACGTCCCAACAATATTCACGCCGGGATAGCGGCTTTCGGCGACCGCTTTAGCCCGGGCGGCAATGCCTGGAGCTCCGCCTAATAAAAAAATACGATACCCGGTAGTTGCTGCTCGAGCTAGAATAGCCTGGGCTAAATCAAATCCAGCTACTCTCTCTGGCATTTTATAGCCATGATAACGCGCCGCCCAAACGATTCCGGCTCCATCAGGAACGACCAAGTCAGCTTGACGAAGAATGTTTGCCAATTCTTTGTCCGACTGGGCCATCATTACCATTTCCGCATTCGCTGTGGCAACCAAATGGGAACTTGATTTATCAGCAATAAAACCTTCGATAACTGTCAACGCTTCCTTCATCGTAACAACGTCGATCGGTACATTCAAAATATTAATTCTTGTCCGCACAATTAATTGGTCATCCTTTGCCAACAAATTCCCTTCTTTAAGATTGTATCACAATATTAAAAACCGGGCAATCGTGGCCATGGTAGTTTCCACCGCGGCCGTTCATCCTTTTGGTCACGTTTGGGTTCTGCACGCTGATCCGTTGATGGCTCCTCCAACTGCTGACGAGCGCGCCAGTCGGGAAACGCCAGACCTGGCCAACTCCGCGGGTCAACAGTAGTTGGTTCCGTACCTTTGATAAAAGCACTGTACTCTACTTCCGGGCAGCCGCCACTAGAACGTTTGCCTGAATCGGCGCAAATAGGAACATTAGTAATTATATTGCGGGGAACAGCAAAATCAGCAGGGGTAGTTCCAGCCAAAACCTTGGCCATCATGGCGCCCCACAAACCGGCCACTTCGGTACCGGAAATACCGACTGGTTTCCAATCATCATTGCCAATATAAATGCCAACCAGCAACTCAGGGGTATAGCCGATAAACCAGGCCGTCACATAATCGTCAGTTGTACCGGTTTTACCTGCCGCCGGTCGGCCAATATTGGCGTTGGTCGCGGTCCCATCCTGAATTACGCCGCGCATCATGTCGGTCATTAAGTAAGCAATTTCGGGACTTAATACGGCGCGCTGGTTAAGACGGCCCTCTTCTAAAACCTGGTCTTTTTCATCCAATACCTTAAGAATGGCGATCGGTTGCGATAAGATGCCGCTATTAGCGAACGCCGTATACGCGGTCGTTAGTTCAAGCAGATTAACGCCTCGGCGTAGTCCTCCCAAAGCTGCAGCTAGGTTATTGTCTTCAGGAACTATAGTCGAGATACCCATAGTTCGTGCCAGTGATAATATGTTGTCCATGCCAACCTGGTTGGCTACTTTTACCGCCGCTACATTGACTGACCATCTGAGCGCTTTCTTCACGGTAATAGGACCGCGATATTTTTTATCATAGTTTTTTGGTTGGTAACCGCCGATGTTAATCGGCTCGTCGACAATGACCGATGCAGGTGTTAGACCCTGCATCAACGCCGCGCTGTAAACAAATGGTTTGAAGGCTGAGCCAGGTTGGCGAACTTCGGCAGTAACACGGTTAATTTGGCTTTCTTCATAATTTCGTCCCCCTACCATCGCCTTTATATACCCAGTACGCGGATCAAGCGCCAAGACCGCTCCTTGCCTCTCGCCTAACACGGCTTCAGCTGCCTGCTGGGTTTTTATATCCAAGGTGGTATAAACTTTTAACCCGCCTTTATAAACACGATTGGCGCCATACCGACTGACCAGCTCGTTGGCTACATAGTCAAGAAAATAAGAAGCTTGCACCACACGCTTCTTTTTTCCCGCTAACACCAACGGCTCAGCATTGGCCTTTGCTGCTTGTTCTGCAGTTATATACCCTTCCTTCACCATGCCCGCCAACACAATAGCCCGACGATCCAACGCTGCTTTTAAATCAATGTATGGTGAATAGATATTGGGACCACGGGGTAACCCGGCAAGCAACGCGCTTTCGCCAAGCGTCAATTCGTTGGCATGTTTGCCAAAATAGACCTGAGCGGCCGCTTCTATACCATAAGCGCCTTCGCCGAAATAAACTTGATTGAGATAAGCTTGAAGGATTTCCTGTTTAGAGAACTTGCGTTCGATGACAATGGCCAACAACGCTTCCTTGATTTTGCGTCCTAGGGTTCGTTCTTGGGTCAAAAACATATTTTTCGCTAATTGCTGCGTAATAGTGCTCCCTCCTTCCGCCAAGCTGCGAGTACGGATGTCAACAATTAGGGCACGGACTATTCCTATGGGGTCAATGCCGAAATGACTATAAAACCGGGTATCTTCATTGGCAATAATTGCTTGCTGTACATATGGCGAGATATTGTTTATCGACACGACGATCCGGTTTTCTTCGAATAATTTAGAAATTAACTGTCCGTTTATGTCAAATACTTGCGTTGCAGCAATATGCTGAAGATTATCGATGGTATCTGTACGTGGAAGACTGAAAAAGGCGTAGCCAATACCGGCAAAGATGCTCAAAATAACCACGACAATAATGCCGTCAATGATATATTCACGCCAACGCATAAAATATCACCATCCTCTTCTTTCCTAGTATATCCGAAAGGCGCTTAACTTTTGCGCGCAGGATTTTTAACGATAGGCAGCGAATAATCTTCACTGCAGTCAACATAGGAGTAATTAATGATGTTATTGCCAAAGTATTTTCGTTTTGCCTGCGGTTTTGGCAGTTTAGTGTTTGCGCTCTTAGCCATTTGTCCATTAGCTACGTTAGCCTTTGAAGGCCGTAATGTTTCGTCTAGTAGTGGTGAAGAAACCAAAACCGCCGCTGCCGTAGTTAACCTGCCAATCGAATATCCATATAGTTTATTGATGGACGAAACGAATACAGTGTTGCAGCCCGGAAAACCGGTATATGACAAATATACGGTTGCCGAGCGTAAAGTACGCAATTTGCCGACAGCCTTGCCGGTTGTTACACCTTATTATGCGGAAAAAATAGTGTACCTTACATTTGATGATGGTCCCGATCCGGAAAATACGCCAAAAGTACTGGATATACTCCGCCAATATGGTATTAAGGCTACCTTCTTTGTTGTCGGTTCACAAGTTGAACAATATCCGCATATTCTTAAGAGAACTTTCGAAGAAGGTCATGCGATTGGTAACCATTCTTACAACCATATTTATAGCCAGTTGTATCAATCTGCGCATACGTATATTAGACAGCTGCATCAAACAGATGATGTTATTAAAAACGTCATTGGTGTACGGCCGCGAATTTCGCGCGCGCCAGGCGGTTCAGCAGGCAGTTTTACCAAAGAATATTGGAAAGCTTTGGAACAAGATGGTTATGTAGAAATTGGGTGGAATATTAGTTCCGGCGATGCCTCTAGTGCTAAGGCTCCGCAAATCGTAGACAATATAATCCGGCAAATGCGGAACAAATTTCTCTGGAATCACGCTATTGTCCTGATGCATGATGGCCGTGGTCATAGTGAAACAGTAAAGGCTTTACCGCATATTATTACTTATTTTCAAGAACAAGGTTTCGAATTTCGCGTTATAAATTTAGAAACACCGCCAGCTTGGTAGCTAGCGGTGTTTCATTTATGTCATCATAGACTGTAGTTTGGTGCTTCTTTAGTAATATGAATATCGTGAGGATGACTTTCTTTTAAACCGGCCCCTGTTATCCGGATAAACCGTGTTTTGTTTATCAGTTCTTCTATATTGCGCACACCGCAATAACCCATGCCTGCCTTTAGGCCGCCTACTAACTGAAAAACCGTATCGGCCACAGATCCCTTGTAAGGAACACGACCTTCAATACCTTCCGGCACAAGCTTGTCCATGTTTTCTTGGAAGTAACGGTCTTTACTGCCTTCCGCCATCGCGCCGAGAGAACCCATGCCGCGATAAACTTTATAACTACGACCTTGATAAATGATCATTTCGCCCGGACTTTCTTCGGTACCCGCCAGTAAGTTGCCAATCATTACAACATGAGCACCAGCAGCAATGGCTTTGGTAATATCACCAGAATACTTGATGCCACCATCAGCAATAATCGGAACTTTATACTCCCGTGCCGCACGAGCGCAATCATAAATAGCCGTAATTTGCGGAACCCCGATACCGGCAATAACACGAGTAGTACAAATCGACCCAGGCCCAATGCCTACTTTTACAGCATCAGCACCTGCTTCAATTAAATCGCGGGTTGCCTCTGCTGTAGCAACATTGCCGGCAATCAAATCGATATTGGGATAAGCCTGTTTGATCTTCTTTACAGCTTCAAGTACGCCACGCGAATGACCATGTGCAGTGTCGATAACGATGACATCGACTTTCGCCGCCACGATAGCATCCACGCGATCCATCATGTCGGCGCCTACGCCGACGGCTGCAGCAACTAACAACCGCCCTTTGTTATCCTTGGCCGAATTAGGATATTTCTGTGCTTTTTCGATGTCTTTAATGGTAATAAGCCCTTTCAGGTTGCCGTGTTCATCTACAAGCGGCAGTTTTTCGATGCGGTGTTGGCGCAAAATTTCCTTAGCTTGTTCAAGGGAAGTGCCAACAGGTGCAGTAATCAGATGTTCATGAGTCATGCATTCGCGAATTTTCCGCCTCAAATCCGTTTCAAAACGCAAATCACGGTTGGTTAATATCCCGACAAGCTTCCCCTTATCCGTAACAGGTACACCTGAGATACGGTATTTTTCCATCAAATCATGTGCATCTTGTAAGGTATTTTCGGGCGAAAGAAAAATAGGATCAACAATAATTCCGTGCTCTGACCGTTTAACTTTATCAATCTCGTTAGCCTGTCGCTCGATCGACATATTTTTATGAATTACACCCAGTCCGCCTTCCCGCGCCATCGCAATGGCCATCCGTGCTTCGGTTACGGTGTCCATGCCAGAACTAATAATAGGAATGTTTAACTTAATATTACGAGTTAAATTAGTACTGACATCTACTTCACGAGGTAACACATCCGATTTAGCAGGTATTAACAGCACATCGTCAAAAGTTAAACCTTCAGGTCCAAACTTGTCATCAAACATAAAACCTACCCCTTTCGCTATCTTATGTTGGTTATTGCAAAATATAATATCACAGGTACACATGTCAAATCTACCACTTTATGTAGTTTTTATTTAATTTAGCTGTTGCGGTCCCGAAGACCACACGGTGACGGTACGCCCACGGCGCCGCACTGCTGCCAATAGCGCCCGGGCGGATATGGGTTAGCAATTATTACTTCTGCCTCGGGGTTAAGACACTCGAGCAAATAATCGATTTCCGGTCTATCGGCCTTACTATAAGAAAGACCGATCATAAACACTTTGTGAGCAGAGGTATATACTCGTCCAGGTGATCCAAAATCGCGGCAAAAACTTTAAAATCCTCATCGGTCCTAGATTAGTTTTGTTGCACCAGGCGGATTGCTGCAGCAAAACGCGGCAATGACTGCAGTAAGGACAACCAAGGCTTGCCTGGATTTCCCCGTTGCCAACCTAAAGGACGTTGCGGATTCCATTCGTCTAAAAAAGGACCGAAAAATTGTCGCAGACTCATGGCCAAGCCGTTCCCCACTATCAGACCGATACGTTGTACCAATCTTTTTCCTCCAGCCATTTTGCTTTTTTCTACTAGTTCATTCCACGGAACCAGATGGTTTATGCAATAAAAATTTCCCACCTGTTTGGTACGTTAACTTACCCTGCATCACCGCCAGCTTGCCGTTAACCAACACGTATTCGATGCCCGAAGGAGGACGGAAAGGCTCTTGATAGGTGGCGTTATCTTTAACGACTGCGAAATCAAAAATCGTAATATCGGCGTAAAAGTTCGGCTGCAACTGGCCCCGCCCATTCAATCGGAAAACAGCCGCAGGGAGTGAAGTCATCTTTCGCACGGCTTCGGGCAGGGACAAGACCGTCTGTTCCCGCACATAGCGAGCTAACACGCGCGGAAAAGTGCCATAACTGCGGGGATGCGGCAAACCTTCAGCCAAAGGGCCGGAAGACAGGCGTGCACCTGCATCGCTACCTACCATGGACAGGGGCCATGTCAAAACCCGTACCAGGTCTTTTTCATCTATCGCGTGCTGGATCATACTAACAGAGCCCTCTTCTTCCAGGAGAAGAGTGATCACAGCCTGAGCCGGACGCTTGTTTTGGGCTAAAGCCACCTGCGCCAGCGATTTTCCTTGGAAAAATTTATTCTCAGGCTTACGAACTTTCGTGATAATAATCGTTTCATAATCGCCTGCTTCCCGGTCGATGTCAGCCATAAGCATCTCACTATTAAATAACTCACGCAGCCGCAAAAGCATTGCATCTTTACCACCGTCATGCATCCAAGCCGGCAGCAGAGTAGCGAGACTTGTATGCAAAGCTGTATAAGGGTAAACGTCGCAATATATATCAACGCCCTCACTACGAGCTTCTTGCAGCATAACCAGTGTTTTTGCCGTTTTCCCCCAGTTGTTGCGTTTCCTTGCTTTATGATGGGAAATTACTCCTCGCACTCCACTTGCTTTACAGACGGTAAGCGCTTCCTTCACCGCGTCGATTAGTCCGTCACCTTCATCGCGGATATGAGTAGTGTAAACTCCCCCTAATTGGGCAAGAACTTGGCACAGACCCTCTAGTTCTGTTCGGCCGGCAAAGCACCCTGGCGGGTATACCAACCCCGAACTAAGGCCTACGGCGCCTTCGCAAACCGTTTGGCGCAGCAATGTAGCCATTAACATTAATTCTTCCGCGGAAGCCTGGCGGGCGGCGGTACCCATAATCAATGATCGAAGGTTGCCGTGACCGGTGAGAGTAGCCGTATTAATACCGAGCCGATTACTAAGAAGTTTAATAAAATCGGCAGTTGTCGACCACTCTTCGTTCGTATCCTTACCACAATCGAGAAGATCGCGTAGCTTATGATTTATCGGCGCAGCCGATTCACCACAATTACCAATGATTTCGGTAGTAACTCCTTGCAAAATTTTGCTCACGGCGTAAGGGTTATGGAAGTACCAGGCATCTGTGTGAGAATGAACGTCAATAAAGCCCGGCGCCACAACCAATCCGGTTGCATCAATTATTTCTCGGGCCCCTTCTTCGCTGAGTTCTCCCATTGCCACAATTTTGTCGCCCTTAATACCGATGTCGGCATAATAACCCTCTTGCCCAGTACCATCCACGACCAATCCGTTCTTGATTTTTAAATACCAAC